>NZ_JVGV01000023.1:0-2322 GCF_001076775.1 Streptococcus pseudopneumoniae | reverse complement strand
ATGGCTCCATGGTACAAAAATCAGATATATTAATTTCATAGATAATATTGATTAATGGCTCAAATAGTTGTAAAGTGTAAACTATAAATTACTATCTAGGAGTTTGAAATGAAACATTCACATAAGAAATCATTTGACTGGTATAGCATGCAACAACGATACTCTATTCGTAAGTATCACTTTGGTGCGGCTAGTGTCTTGCTCGGGACAGCCTTAGTCTTGGGAACTGCTGCCAATGCGCAATCAGTACAAGCAGAGGAACAACATCCTGAGGCAACTAATAGTGTCTCTGTTGATAAGGATAAGGTAGATGAAGCTACTAAACCAGCAGAAGTTTCTACACCTAAAAAAGAAACAACTTATGCAGCTCCAACTGTTGCTAACCCAGTAGAAACGACTCCAGCTAAAACTGAAGAAGCTACTAGACCAGCAGAAAAAGTTGAAGAAGCAAAAGACAAAAAAGAAGCAAGTCATCAAGATGCTGTTGACAAGTCAAAATTGTTAACAGCTCTTTCACGTGCTAAAAAATTAGAAAGTAAGTTATATACAGAAGCAAGTGCTGCTAACTTGCAAGCAAGTATCCAAGCTGGTCAAAGCTTGCTTGGGAAAGCAGATGCATCTGAAGCTGAAATATCAGCAGCAGAGACATCTATCCAATCGGCTATTATTGGTCTAGAACTTCGTTCTAACTCTGATAAAGGAACTGTATCAGAAACTCCTGTAGTGAAGAAAGCTGACACAGCAGAAGCCAAAGAAGAAGCTAAGCCAGTTGCAACAACGACTGACCGTTCAGCTGTTGATAGTAGCGTTTTAGCAACTAATGCACCTGCCAAAGTAGAAACAACTTCAGCTCCAAAATCTACTAATGAAATCTTGAAACCAGGTTTGAGCCTTTCTGATGCTCGCCAAAATCCAGCTATCCGTAAGGAAGACTTGGATAAAGGTCATAGTGGCTTTAGAGCGGCTAGCAATCCAGCCAACCCAATTGTCTCAGGTTCTGGAAATACAGTTGCATTTTCAGACATCAGCCAAGGTGGTCGTAGTTATAGTTTCCGTGGCTACGGGAACTCACGTGGTGGTAATTCAATTCATTACGATGTAACAACAGTACGTCAAGGTAATAAATTGAATTTCACAATCAAATATTCTGGTCCGGGCGAATTTGTTAATAATAACTTTATCTTGGATAAAGGGGATGGATTTGGAAATCCTTCCAATGCGACAATCACAACTCCAAGGTTAAGAGATCAATCAAAACCTATTAGCCAAGGTGCCAACTACGTATCTCACTCAGGATACAGTATGACCTCTGCTACTTCAACAAATACGGAACAAACAATCAGATTTAGTTTGCCAATCAATAATCCAAATGGTGACTTGTCTGTTCGTTTGAAACCTGTTACTTTTAACGTGGACCAAGGTGGTGGTGGTGCCGCTACTAGCAATGACCCATACAGTAACTCTAACTATTATCATAGAGCAAATCCACTCCTCTTGGATGCAAACCCTTATGGTGGTACTAATAATAAGACTGTTTCAGAAGACATTGATTTCCAAACAGTCTACCTTCCAACTAGTAAATTACCAGAAGGTCAAACTAGATTAGTTCGAGAAGGTGAAAAAGGACAACGTCAAATTACCTATAAAGTTCATCGATTTGGTAACGAAACACTTTTAGGATTGCCAATTAGTAATTCTGTTACTAAAGAAGCTAAGCCACGTATTATGCAAATTGGTGTGGCTAAAGAGCTAATCGATACAGTAAAACCACGTGTTGATCAAAATAAAGTTGGTGATACAAATAACCTCACTTTCTATCTTGATAACGATGGAAATGGTGTTTATACTGAAGGTGTAGACGAACTTGTTCAAAAAATTGCTATTAAAGATGGAGCCAAGGGTGAAAAAGGGGACCAAGGTGAACGCGGTCTAACTGGAGCTAAAGGTGAAAAAGGAGACCAAGGCGAACGCGGTCTAACTGGAGCACAAGGAGCCAAAGGTGAAAAAGGAGATCGAGGTGAACGCGGTCTAACCGGAGCACAAGGTGCTAAAGGTGAAAAAGGGGACCAAGGTGAACGCGGTCTAACCGGAGCACAAGGTGCCAAAGGTGAAAAAGGGGACCAAGGTGAACGCGGTCTAACCGGAGCACAAGGTGCTAAAGGTGAAAAAGGGGACCGAGGTGAACGCGGTCTAACCGGAGCACAAGGTGCTAAAGGTGAAAAAGGGGACCGAGGCGAACGCGGTCTAACTGGAGCTCAAGGAGCTAAAGGTGAAAAAGGAGACCGAGGCGAACGCGGTCTAACTGGAGCTAAAGGTGAAAAA
>NZ_JVGV01000021.1:0-19848 GCF_001076775.1 Streptococcus pseudopneumoniae | reverse complement strand
AAAAAACAATAAATCTGTCAGTGACAGAAATGAGTGAGAACTCAAACTTTTAATGAGAGTTTGATCCTGGCTCAGGACGAACGCTGGCGGCGTGCCTAATACATGCAAGTAGAACGCTGAAGGAGGAGCTTGCTCTTCTGGATGAGTTGCGAACGGGTGAGTAACGCGTAGGTAACCTGCCTGGTAGCGGGGGATAACTATTGGAAACGATAGCTAATACCGCATAAGAGTAGATGTTGCATGACATTTGCTTAAAAGGTGCAATTGCATCACTACCAGATGGACCTGCGTTGTATTAGCTAGTTGGTGGGGTAACGGCTCACCAAGGCGACGATACATAGCCGACCTGAGAGGGTGATCGGCCACACTGGGACTGAGACACGGCCCAGACTCCTACGGGAGGCAGCAGTAGGGAATCTTCGGCAATGGACGGAAGTCTGACCGAGCAACGCCGCGTGAGTGAAGAAGGTTTTCGGATCGTAAAGCTCTGTTGTAAGAGAAGAACGAGTGTGAGAGTGGAAAGTTCACACTGTGACGGTATCTTACCAGAAAGGGACGGCTAACTACGTGCCAGCAGCCGCGGTAATACGTAGGTCCCGAGCGTTGTCCGGATTTATTGGGCGTAAAGCGAGCGCAGGCGGTTAGATAAGTCTGAAGTTAAAGGCTGTGGCTTAACCATAGTACGCTTTGGAAACTGTTTAACTTGAGTGCAAGAGGGGAGAGTGGAATTCCATGTGTAGCGGTGAAATGCGTAGATATATGGAGGAACACCGGTGGCGAAAGCGGCTCTCTGGCTTGTAACTGACGCTGAGGCTCGAAAGCGTGGGGAGCAAACAGGATTAGATACCCTGGTAGTCCACGCCGTAAACGATGAGTGCTAGGTGTTAGACCCTTTCCGGGGTTTAGTGCCGTAGCTAACGCATTAAGCACTCCGCCTGGGGAGTACGACCGCAAGGTTGAAACTCAAAGGAATTGACGGGGGCCCGCACAAGCGGTGGAGCATGTGGTTTAATTCGAAGCAACGCGAAGAACCTTACCAGGTCTTGACATCCCTCTGACCGCTCTAGAGATAGAGTTTTCCTTCGGGACAGAGGTGACAGGTGGTGCATGGTTGTCGTCAGCTCGTGTCGTGAGATGTTGGGTTAAGTCCCGCAACGAGCGCAACCCCTATTGTTAGTTGCCATCATTCAGTTGGGCACTCTAGCGAGACTGCCGGTAATAAACCGGAGGAAGGTGGGGATGACGTCAAATCATCATGCCCCTTATGACCTGGGCTACACACGTGCTACAATGGCTGGTACAACGAGTCGCAAGCCGGTGACGGCAAGCTAATCTCTTAAAGCCAGTCTCAGTTCGGATTGTAGGCTGCAACTCGCCTACATGAAGTCGGAATCGCTAGTAATCGCGGATCAGCACGCCGCGGTGAATACGTTCCCGGGCCTTGTACACACCGCCCGTCACACCACGAGAGTTTGTAACACCCGAAGTCGGTGAGGTAACCGTAAGGAGCCAGCCGCCTAAGGTGGGATAGATGATTGGGGTGAAGTCGTAACAAGGTAGCCGTATCGGAAGGTGCGGCTGGATCACCTCCTTTCTAAGGAAAAGGAACTGCGCATTGGTCTTGTTTAGTCTTGAGAGGTCTTGTGGGGCCTTAGCTCAGCTGGGAGAGCGCCTGCTTTGCACGCAGGAGGTCAGCGGTTCGATCCCGCTAGGCTCCATTGGTGAGAGATCACCAAGTAATGCACATTGAAAATTGAATATCTATATCAAATAGTAACAAGAAAATAAACCGAAAACGCTGTAGTATTAATAAGAGTTTATGACTGAAAGGTCAGAAAAATAAGGTTAAGTTAATAAGGGCGCACGGTGGATGCCTTGGCACTAGGAGCCGAAGAAGGACGTGACAAACGACGATATGCCTTGGGTAGCTGTAAGTAAGCGATGATCCAGGGATTTCCGAATGGGGGAACCCAACAGGTACTACCTGTTACCCGCATCTGTTAAGGATGTGAGGAGGAAGACGCAGTGAACTGAAACATCTAAGTAGCTGCAGGAAGAGAAAGCAAAAGCGATTGCCTTAGTAGCGGCGAGCGAAACGGCAGGAGGGCAAACCGAAGAGTTTACTCTTCGGGGTTGTAGGACTGCAATGTGGACTCAAAGATTATAGAAGAATGATTTGGGAAGATCAGCCAAAGAGAGTAATAGCCTCGTATTTAAAATAGTCTTTGTACCTAGCAGTATCCTGAGTACGGCGGGACACGTGAAATCCCGTCGGAATCTGGGAGGACCATCTCCCAACCCTAAATACTCCCTAGTGACCGATAGTGAACCAGTACCGTGAGGGAAAGGTGAAAAGCACCCCGGGAGGGGAGTGAAATAGAACCTGAAACCGTGTGCCTACAACAAGTTCGAGCCCGTTAATGGGTGAGAGCGTGCCTTTTGTAGAATGAACCGGCGAGTTACGTTATGATGCGAGGTTAAGTTGAAGAGACGGAGCCGTAGGGAAACCGAGTCTGAATAGGGCGAATTAGTATTATGACGTAGACCCGAAACCATGTGACCTACCCATGAGCAGGTTGAAGGTGCGGTAAGACGCACTGGAGGACCGAACCAGGGCACGTTGAAAAGTGCTTGGATGACTTGTGGGTAGCGGAGAAATTCCAAACGAACTTGGAGATAGCTGGTTCTCTCCGAAATAGCTTTAGGGCTAGCGTCGACATTAGAGATTCTTGGAGGTAGAGCACTGTTTGGGTGAGGGGTCCATCCCGGATTACCAATCTCAGATAAACTCCGAATGCCAATGAATTATGGTCGGCAGTCAGACTGCGAGTGCTAAGATCCGTAGTCGAAAGGGAAACAGCCCAGACCACCAGCTAAGGTCCCAAAATAATTGTTAAGTGGAAAAGGATGTGGGGTTGCACAGACAACTAGGATGTTAGCTTAGAAGCAGCTATTCATTCAAAGAGTGCGTAATAGCTCACTAGTCGAGTGACCCTGCGCCGAAAATGTACCGGGGCTAAAACAATTTACCGAAGCTGTGGATACCTTTATAGGTATGGTAGGAGAGCGTTCTATGTGTGATGAAGGTATACCGTGAGGAGTGCTGGAACGCATAGAAGTGAGAATGCCGGTATGAGTAGCGAAAGACAGGTGAGAATCCTGTCCACCGTAAGACTAAGGTTTCCAGGGGAAGGCTCGTCCGCCCTGGGTTAGTCGGGACCTAAGGAGAGACCGAAAGGTGTATCCGATGGACAACAGGTTGATATTCCTGTACTAGAGTATGTAGTGATGGAGGGACGCAGTAGGCTAACTAAAGCAGACGATTGGAAGTGTCTGTCTAAGCAGTGAGGTGTGATATGAGTCAAACGCTTATATCTATAACATTGAGCTGTGATGGGGAGCGAAGTTTAGTAGCGAAGTTAGTGACGTCACACTGCCAAGAAAAGCTTCTAGCGTTTAAACATACTCTACCCGTACCGCAAACCGACACAGGTAGTCGAGGCGAGTAGCCTCAGGTGAGCGAGAGAACTCTCGTTAAGGAACTCGGCAAAATGACCCCGTAACTTCGGGAGAAGGGGTGCTGACTTTAAGTCAGCCGCAGTGAATAGGCCCAAGCAACTGTTTATCAAAAACACAGCTCTCTGCTAAATCGTAAGATGATGTATAGGGGGTGACGCCTGCCCGGTGCTGGAAGGTTAAGAGGAGTGCTTAGCGCAAGCGAAGGTATGAATTGAAGCCCCAGTAAACGGCGGCCGTAACTATAACGGTCCTAAGGTAGCGAAATTCCTTGTCGGGTAAGTTCCGACCCGCACGAAAGGCGTAATGATTTGGGCACTGTCTCAACGAGAGACTCGGTGAAATTTTAGTACCTGTGAAGATGCAGGTTACCCGCGACAGGACGGAAAGACCCCATGGAGCTTTACTGCAGTTTGATATTGAGTGTCTGTACCACATGTACAGGATAGGTAGGAGTCTATGAGATCGGGACGCCAGTTTCGAAGGAGACGTTGTTGGGATACTACCCTTGTGTTATGGCCACTCTAACCCAGATAGGTGATCCCTATCGGAGACAGTGTCTGACGGGCAGTTTGACTGGGGCGGTCGCCTCCTAAAAGGTAACGGAGGCGCCCAAAGGTTCCCTCAGAATGGTTGGAAATCATTCGCAGAGTGTAAAGGTATAAGGGAGCTTGACTGCGAGAGCTACAACTCGAGCAGGGACGAAAGTCGGGCTTAGTGATCCGGTGGTTCCGTATGGAAGGGCCATCGCTCAACGGATAAAAGCTACCCTGGGGATAACAGGCTTATCTCCCCCAAGAGTTCACATCGACGGGGAGGTTTGGCACCTCGATGTCGGCTCGTCGCATCCTGGGGCTGTAGTCGGTCCCAAGGGTTGGGCTGTTCGCCCATTAAAGCGGCACGCGAGCTGGGTTCAGAACGTCGTGAGACAGTTCGGTCCCTATCCGTCGCGGGCGTAGGAAATTTGAGAGGATCTGCTCCTAGTACGAGAGGACCAGAGTGGACTTACCGCTGGTGTACCAGTTGTCTTGCCAAAGGCATCGCTGGGTAGCTATGTAGGGAAGGGATAAACGCTGAAAGCATCTAAGTGTGAAACCCACCTCAAGATGAGATTTCCCATGATTTTATATCAGTAAGAGCCCTGAGAGATGATCAGGTAGATAGGTTAGAAGTGGAAGTGTGGCGACACATGTAGCGGACTAATACTAATAGCTCGAGGACTTATCCAAAGTAACTGAGAATATGAAAGCGCAAGGTTTTCTTGATTTGAATAGATATTCAATTTTGAGTAGGTATTACTCAGAGTTAAGTGACGATAGCCTAGGAGATACACCTGTACCCATGCCGAACACAGAAGTTAAGCCCTAGAACGCCGGAAGTAGTTGGGGGTTGCCCCCTGTGAGATATGGAAGTCGCTTAGCTTTAATCCGCCATAGCTCAGTTGGTAGTAGCGCATGACTGTTAATCATGATGTCGTAGGTTCGAGTCCTACTGGCGGAGTAGTTAAGAAAAAAGAGGTTTAGGCCTCTTTTTTTGTAATTAATAATCTATTTAGTGTTATTTGGTGTTAGATATTTTTGCTGAGTAAAGTTTCAGAGCCCTCCGTTTTCGATCAAGGAGATCTTTTTAGTACTTTAATTGAGGGTAGCGAAGAGGCTAAACGTTGCGGACTGTAAATATGATCCTTCGAGGGGTTCGCATCCTTCCGCTTCCATTATCTTAGTTTTTGAAATTTAGGTAGTATATTTGTTCCTATTCTGTCAACTTTTCCTATTTGTTATCTTTTTGAGGTTGGTATTTGAGCAATTCAGGAATTGATAATATCTGTTTATAATTTTTTGTTAGAATAAGGTCATAAAAAGAAAAGGAGTATATATTTATGCTACAAAGTATTTATGATCAGATGACAGATTTCTATAACAGTATCGAAGAAGAGTATGCTACTTTCTTTGGTGATAGTTGGGAATGGGAACATTTTCATTTTAAATTTTTGATTTATTATTTAGTTCGATATGGCATTGGGTGTCGTAGGGATTTTATCGTTTACCATTATCGTGTTGCTTATCGTTTGTATCTTGAAAAGATGATAATGAATCGAGGTTTTATTTCTTGTTGAGGCAGCACGAGTGAATTCCCGAACTAATTTACTCATTTACGGAACAATTATGATAAATAGCTGTTAATTTTTCTAAAATATTTTTTAATAGTTGGAAATAGCAAATCTTTCTATTGTTTCTTCTTGATAAAAAGGCGATTTTTTCTTATAATAAATTGTAAGATATAATTGCGGGTGAGATTCCTGCCATGTATGTGAGAAAGGAAGAGCCTGAGGGCTCAGACAAGATTATGACTTCAGTTGTTGTTGTAGGTACCCAATGGGGTGATGAAGGTAAAGGGAAGATTACAGACTTCCTTTCAGCGAATGCAGAAGTGATTGCACGTTACCAAGGTGGTGATAATGCTGGTCACACGATTGTGATTGATGGTAAGAAGTTTAAGTTGCACTTGATTCCATCTGGGATTTTCTTCCCTGAAAAAATCTCTGTTATCGGGAACGGTATGGTTGTAAATCCTAAATCTCTTGTGAAAGAGTTGAGCTATCTTCATGAGGAGGGTGTGACAACTGATAATTTGCGTATTTCTGATCGTGCGCATGTTATTTTGCCATACCATATCGAGTTGGATCGCTTGCAAGAAGAGGCTAAGGGTGACAATAAGATTGGTACTACAATTAAGGGAATTGGTCCAGCTTATATGGACAAGGCTGCTCGTGTGGGAATTCGTATCGCAGATCTTTTGGATAAAGACATTTTCCGTGAGCGTTTAGAACGTAACCTTGCTGAAAAGAATCGTCTCTTTGAAAAATTGTATGATAGTAAAGCGATTGCTTTCGATGATATTTTTGAAGAATATTACGAATATGGTCAACAAATCAAGAAATATGTGACCGATACATCTGTCATTTTGAATGATGCACTTGATAACGGTAAACGTGTGCTTTTTGAAGGTGCACAAGGTGTTATGCTAGATATTGACCAAGGGACCTATCCATTTGTTACGTCATCAAACCCTGTGGCTGGTGGTGTTACGATTGGTTCAGGTGTTGGTCCAAGTAAGATTGACAAGGTTGTAGGTGTATGTAAGGCTTATACGAGTCGTGTAGGAGACGGTCCATTCCCAACTGAGTTGTTTGATGAAGTGGGAGAACGTATCCGTGAAGTGGGTCATGAATATGGTACAACAACTGGTCGTCCACGTCGTGTGGGTTGGTTTGACTCAGTTGTGATGCGTCATAGCCGCCGTGTTTCTGGTATTACGAACCTTTCATTGAACTCTATCGATGTTTTGAGTGGTTTGGATACTGTGAAAATCTGTGTGGCTTATGATCTTGATGGTCAACGTATTGACTACTATCCAGCTAGTCTTGAGCAATTGAAACGTTGCAAGCCTATCTATGAAGAGTTGCCAGGTTGGTCAGAAGATATTACCGGAGTTCGTAATTTGGAAGATCTTCCTGAGAATGCGCGTAACTACGTTCGTCGTGTGAGTGAATTGGTTGGCGTTCGTATTTCTACTTTCTCAGTAGGTCCTGGTCGTGAACAAACAAATATTTTAGAAAGTGTTTGGTCCTAAGAGATTTTTAAGATTTGTTTAAGATAGGTCGGGTATACTATAGACAGTTACAAGAAGACCTCCTAACTTGTTGTAACAAATATCCTAAACTTTTCTTTTTCATAATAATCTCCCTATAAAGTCACCGCATTCGGTGGCTTTTTTTGTCTTGGGATTCATGATATAATAATAAAATCGATAAGTAGTAAAAGGGAAATTGATGAATTATACAGTTGAAGAAAAAGAAGTCTTTATGAGGGAAGCTTTGAGAGAAGCTGAGATTGCTCTTGAACACGATGAAATTCCAATTGGTTGTGTGATTGTCAAAGATAGGGAAATCATTGGTCGTGGGCATAATGCACGTGAGGAATTGCAGCGAGCGGTTATGCATGCGGAGATTATGGCTATAGAGAATGCGAACTTGAGTGAGGAGAGTTGGCGCTTGCTGGATTGCACGCTTTTTGTGACCATTGAGCCTTGTGTCATGTGTAGTGGGGCGATTGGGCTTGCCCGTATTCCAAACGTGGTCTATGGGGCTAAAAACCAGAAATTTGGCGCTGCTGGGAGTTTGTACGATATTTTGACAGATGAGCGTCTCAACCATCGTGTAGAGGTTGAAACGGGAATTTTGGAAGATGAATGCGCAGCTATTATGCAGGACTTTTTTAGAAATAGACGGAAAAAATAATTTTTCTTTTAAAATGAATAGGAATGTGATATAATAAATAGTGGAGCAACAGTTCTGCGTGAAGCGGGTCAGGGGAGGAATCCAGCAGCCCTAAGCGATTTGAATTGTGTGCTCTTTTTTTCGTGCTTTTTCCGAATAAATAAGATAGAATAATCTAGAATAAATGATAATAGAAAAGAGAAGATGATGAAAATTCGTGGTTTTGAATTGGTTTCTAGTTTTATAGATGAGAATTTATTGCCAAAGCGTGAGACAGCGCATGCGGCTGGTTACGACTTAAAGGTTGCTGTGCGTACAGTTATCGCTCCAGGAGAGATTGTATTAGTTCCGACAGGGGTTAAGGCTTATATGCAACCGACTGAGGTCCTATACCTCTATGATCGTTCTTCAAACCCTCGTAAGAAGGGTTTGGTTTTAATTAACTCGGTTGGGGTCATTGATGGGGATTATTATGGAAATCCTGGGAATGAAGGGCATATTTTTGCTCAGATGAAGAATATCACAGACCAAGAGGTTGTTCTTGAAGTTGGAGAACGTGTTGTCCAGGCTGTCTTTGCTCCTTTCTTAATTGCAGATGGAGATGTGGCAGACGGTGTACGGACTGGTGGTTTTGGTTCGACAGGGGACTAGGATGAAGATTATCTTTGTACGTCACGGGGAGCCAGATTATAGTATGCTTGATAAACTTGAAAATCCGCAACTCTATAGTGGTTTTGGTCGTGATTTAGCACCATTGACAGGAAAAGGTCGCAGTCTGGCAAAAGAAGTTGCTAAAACTGCATGTTTTGGAAAGGCAGAGATTATTATTTCATCGTCTGTGACGAGAGCTTTAGAAACAGCCCATTATATAGCGGTTGAAACAGGATTGGACTTATTTGTGGAGCCGTTTTTTCATGAGTGGCGTCCAGACTTAGATAGTACTAACTCTGATTTAACTAGTGTATTGGTAGCTCATGAATATTATCTAAAACATCAAGGAGGTTTACCTGAAGATTCTCCTTATCGCTATGAAACTGCTCTGGAGATGCGTCATCGTTTTTTAAGAACTTTGGAAAAATATAAAAATTATAAAACTATTATCATTGTAACTCACGGAATGCTCATGCGCCAGTTTGTACCAAATGAGAAGATTGATTTTTGCCAAGCGATTGAGTGTGAGTTAGAGATATAGAAAGAGGTTTATCATCGCAAAGAAAAAAGCGACATTTGTATGTCAAAATTGTGGGTATAATTCCCCTAAATATCTGGGTCGTTGTCCCAACTGTGGGTCTTGGTCTTCTTTTGTAGAAGAGGTTGAGGTTGCTGAGGTCAAGAATGCGCGTGTGTCCTTAACAGGGGAGAAAACCAAGCCCATGAAACTGGCTGAGGTGACTTCTATCAATGTCAATCGAACCAAGACGGAGATGGAGGAATTCAACCGTGTACTTGGGGGCGGAGTGGTACCAGGAAGTCTCGTACTCATAGGTGGGGATCCTGGAATCGGGAAATCAACGCTTCTCCTACAAGTCTCAACCCAGTTGTCCCAAGTGGGAACGGTTCTCTACGTCAGTGGGGAGGAGTCTGCCCAGCAGATTAAACTACGTGCAGAGCGTTTGGGTGATATTGATAGCGAGTTTTATCTCTATGCAGAGACCAATATGCAGAGTGTTCGATCTGAGGTGGAGCGAATCCAACCAGACTTCCTCATTATTGACTCCATTCAGACTATTATGTCTCCTGAGATTTCAGGGGTGCAGGGGTCTGTTTCTCAGGTGCGTGAGGTGACGGCTGAACTTATGCAGTTAGCTAAGACTAATAACATTGCTATCTTTATCGTAGGGCATGTTACCAAGGAAGGAACCTTGGCTGGTCCGCGCATGTTGGAGCATATGGTGGATACGGTGCTTTACTTTGAAGGGGAGCGTCACCATACCTTCCGTATTCTGAGAGCGGTCAAAAACCGTTTTGGTTCAACAAATGAGATTGGGATTTTTGAGATGCAGTCGGGCGGTTTGGTTGAGGTACTCAATCCGAGTCAAGTTTTCCTAGAAGAGCGTTTGGATGGGGCGACTGGTTCGTCAATCGTTGTGACCATGGAAGGGACGCGTCCTATTTTGGCGGAAGTTCAGGCCTTGGTGACACCGACCATGTTTGGAAATGCCAAGCGTACGACGACAGGTCTTGATTTTAATCGCGCGAGTTTGATTATGGCTGTTTTAGAAAAACGGGCAGGTCTTCTCCTACAAAATCAGGATGCTTATCTCAAATCTGCTGGTGGTGTCAAATTGGATGAACCTGCCATTGACTTGGCCGTCGCTGTTGCCATTGCTTCGAGCTACAAGGACAAGCCAACCAATCCTCAGGAATGTTTTGTAGGCGAACTGGGCTTGACAGGAGAAATTCGGCGTGTAAATCGTATCGAACAGCGCATTAATGAAGCTGCTAAACTGGGCTTTACTAAGATTTATGTACCGAAAAATTCCTTGACAGGAATTACTCCGCCTAAGGAAATTCAGGTTATTGGAGTGACAACGATTCAGGAAGTTTTGAAAAAGGTTTTTGCTTAATCTGTGACAAATTCTCTTAAAAATGATAAGATAGGAGAAATATTTGACTATCAAATTTTCAAGGAGGGAATCGTGTCGTATTTTGAACAGTTTATGCAAGCCAATCAGGCTTATGTTGCCCTACATGGGCAGTTAAATCTGCCACTTAAACCCAAAACAAGAGTAGCTATTGTGACCTGCATGGATTCGCGTCTGCACGTTGCGCAAGCTCTAGGTTTGGCACTTGGGGATGCTCATATCTTGCGGAATGCAGGTGGTCGAGTAACAGAAGACATGATTCGTTCGCTGGTGATTTCCCAGCAACAAATGGGGACAAGAGAGATTGTGGTATTGCACCATACAGACTGTGGTGCTCAGACTTTTGAAAATGGTCCTTTTCAGGAATATTTAAAAGAGGAACTAGGTGTCGATGTGTCAGACCAGGACTTCTTGCCCTTTCAAGATATAGAGGAGAGTGTACGTGAGGACATGCAACTCCTTATCGATTCTCCCCTAATACCAGATGATGTCATTATCTCTGGTGCTATTTACGATGTGGATACAGGAAGTATGACAGTCGTAGAATTATAAATACTTCATATAGAAAGAAAGTGTATGAAGAAAAACAGCATTTTATTTATTTTTATTTTATTGCTATGTATTGGTTTGCAGTATGAAACAATCTACTATACGGATGGTTCGATGTCAGGTGCAGAATATGGCCTAATGGGAGTTTCTATCTTTCTAGCTCTCTTTTACATGATTCCGGCTCTTTATTTCCTTTTCCGTATTGGGAAAAAATGGGAATTGCCAAAGAATGCCTTGATTCTGTCTTTATTGGGTGGGATGTTCCTTTCAGGTTGGTTGTCTAGCTTTGCTAATACCTATATCCATGATTTATTGGAGGTTCTTTTCCCAGATAGTGCATTTTTAAATGCCTTTGAAAGTGCGATTGTGGCTCCTTTGGTAGAAGAACCCTTGAAATTGTTGCCACTTGTCTTTGTTTTAGCTTTGATTCCTGTGCGAAAATTAAAATCTTTGTTTTTACTTGGGATTGCTTCTGGTTTGGGATTCCAAATGATTGAGGATATTGGCTACATTCGTACAGATTTGCCAGAGGGCTTTGACTTTACTATTTCGAGAATTTTAGAGCGTATCATCTCAGGAATTGCCTCTCACTGGACTTTTTCAGGTTTGGCGGTAGTAGGTGTTTACTTGCTTTACAGAGCCTATAAAGGACAGAAGGTTGGCAAGAAACAGGGGCTTATTTTCCTAGGTTTAGCCTTGGGAACTCATTTCTTGTTTAACTCTCCTTTTGTGGAGTTGGAGACAGAGTTGCCTTTAGCGATTCCAGTGGTTACGGCTATTACTCTCTATGGTTTTTATCAGGCTTATCGCTTTGTTGAGAAGCACAATGAGTTGATGAACTAGAATATTTTTTAAAAGAATGATGCAAGGGTACAAATATGGTGCCCTTCTTTTATTTTTGATTGAAAAATAGTGCAAAAAGCGCTACAATGGTAAATGGAAAAATCTTGTGAAAAGCACAAGCGATACATATATACCGGAGGAAATCATGTCTTTTTCTGATTTAAAGCTGTTTGCCCTTTCTTCTAATCAAGAATTGGCAAAACGTGTGGCGCAGGAGATTGGGATAGAGTTGGGGAAATCAAGTGTTCGCCAATTTTCAGATGGAGAGATTCAGGTCAACATCGAAGAATCAATCCGTGGGAAACACGTCTTTATCCTACAATCAACTAGTTCGCCTGTAAATGACAATCTGCTTGAAATTTTGATTATGGTAGATGCTTTGAAGCGTGCGAGTGCAGAATCTGTCAATGTTGTCATGCCTTACTATGGGTATGCACGTCAGGATAGAAAGGCGAGAGCGCGTGAGCCAATCACTTCAAAACTTGTCGCAAATATGCTTGAAGTAGCTGGAGTAGATCGTTTATTGACCATCGACTTGCATGCTGCGCAGATTCAAGGATTCTTTGATATTCCTGTGGATCATTTGATGGGAGCTCCTCTGATTGCGGATTATTTTGAGCGTCGTGGCATGGTTGGTTCTGACTATGTGGTTGTCAGCCCAGACCATGGAGGGGTGACTCGTGCTCGTAAGTTGGCAGAATTTTTGAAAACATCTATTGCTATCATTGACAAACGTCGTAGTGTTGATAAGATGAATACTAGTGAAGTCATGAACATCATCGGTAAGGTCGAAGGCAAGACTTGTATCTTGATTGATGATATGATTGATACCGCTGGAACGATTTGTCATGCGGCAGATGCTCTTGCAGAAGCTGGTGCTGTTGAAGTCTATGCAAGCTGTACGCACCCAGTTCTTTCTGGTCCTGCTATGGACAATATCCAAAAATCAGCTATCAAGAAATTGGTTGTTTTGGATACCATCTATCTCCCAGAAGAGCGTTTGATCGATAAGATTGAGCAGATTTCAATCGCTCATCTCCTAGGAGATGCTATTGTGCGTATCCATGAAAAACGCCCACTTTCTCCACTTTTCAGTATTGAGAAAAAGATTTAATGACCAAGCCTGAGATGATTCTCAGGTTTTTTCATCTCTTTTCCGAATAAATAGATAGAGCCAGAGAATCTAGGAAACCTAGATTTAAAACTGTGGTATAATAAAAGGAGGAAGAGGATGATTCTAAGACATCCGGGCATCAGCCCGACCAATGACTTGGTTGCTAAGAAAATCTTTAGCAATCCAGAAATTACTTGTCAATTTATTCGCGATATGCTGGATTTACCAGCAAAAAATGTGACCATTTTGGAGGGAAGCAATATTCACGTCTTGCCTTCCATACCTTACTCGGCGCAGGATTTCTATACCAGTATAGATGTTTTGGCGGAGTTGGACAATGGCACGCAAGTAATCATTGAAATTCAGGTGCATCATCAGAATTTTTTCATTAATCGTTTGTGGGCTTATCTATGTAGTCAGGTCAATCAAAATCTCGAAAAAATTCGCCAGCGAGAAGGTGATACACACCAGAGTTACAAACACATCGCACCAGTATATGCTATCGCTATCGTGGACAGCAATTACTTCTCGGATGATTTGGCTTTTCATAGCTTTAGTATGCGCGAGGACACGACAGGTGAGGTTTTAACCATAACCAATAATGGACAAGAAAACCATCTAGTAAAGATGGCGTTCTTGGAATTAAAAAAATACAGAGAAACCAGCAAAGACGAGGTTCGCAAACCGTGGTTGGAGTTTTTCGGCAACAAACCCTTTACCCAACAACCTGAGCGAGCCATTAGCCAGGCAGACCAACTGCTGGACTATAAGAGCTGGTCCGAGGAGGACAGGAAGATGTTTAGTGAACAACGCAGGCGTGAAGAACAAGCCTTGTTAGCGCATGACTATGCCTTGGAACAAGCTGAAGAAAAAGGATTAGAGCGTGGCCTTGAACAAGGTCTAGAGCGTGGGAAAATTTTTACCTTTCTAGATTTAGTACGCCAACATGTTTTAACTTCCGAATTTGCTAGCGAGCAATTAGGTATGACGGTCTCTGAATTTGAGGCACTCTTATAAGACCATCACTAGTAATAGCGTTCTTGGAACTAAAAAATACAGAGAAACCAGCAAAGACGAGGTTCGCAAGCCCTGGTTGGAGTTTTTCGGGAATAAGCCCTTTACCCAACAACCGGAGCGAGCCATCAGCCAGGCAGACCAACTGCTAGACTATAAAAGCTGGTCCGAGGAGGACAGGAAAATGTTTAGTGAACAACGCAGACGTGAAGAGCAAGCCTTGTTAGCACAGGATTATGCCTTGGAAACGGCTAGAGCCGAAGGTATTGAACAAGGCTTAGAACGTGGTCGATCTGAGGGGATTGAACAGGGACTGGAGCGTGGGAAAATATTTACCTTTCTTGATTTAGTGCGCCAACATGTTTTAACTTCCGAATTTGCTAGCGAGCAATTAGGTATGACGGTCGCAGAGTTTGAGGACTTGCTATAAGGTCACATTTTAAATAGTAGAAAGTTTATAAAATGGCAAGTTATTATCAAAAAACTTGTCATTTTTGCTTGACATTTCGAAGGGGTTATAGGATAATACTACAGAAGTGAGTTCTGTCCAACTGTCTATGTGGATTAGATATGAATGATTTTACTCAAGGATCAAAAAATTGTGAGATTTTCACTTGAATATAGGATATTTTAAGCGTATTCACTCTCACAAAGTTGTTTTTTTCACCTTTTTTTCTAAAAATGGGTAAAAACTTTAAAAAGTAGAAGAAAACCCTTGACAAATCCTGCAAATATTTATATACTGTATGGTAGTAAGATAGTCTTACGAAAAATATTTTAAAGAAAAACAAAGGAGATAAAACGATGAAAAAAGTTTTATTGACAAGCGCAGTCGCTCTTGCAGCATTTGGTGCTGTACAAGCTGTTTCAGCTGATGGTAACAACGGTTATAGTACTGGTCGTGTAAACCCACTTACTGGTAAAATCGACCAAGCTAACTATAGCGGAAACACAGTTGTTTCAGCTCACACTGGTGTAGTTGCTGATGCTGACCAATACAAACCAGCAACTCCAGCTACAAACCCATACGCTGTAAGAAATCGTATCGGTAAAGATGGTAAGGTTTTACCAGATGTATTTGGTAATGGTACTCATGTTCGTGTACATGTTAAAGATGTCCAAGGTAACCCTGTAGCAGGTGTTAAAGTAGCTGCTTTAGTATACAAAACACCAGAAGACTTTGACAACTACAAAAAACCAGCTTTAATTGAAGGAACTACTGACGCAGCAGGTGATGTTGAGTTTGCTGTTGAAAACGGTGGTTATGTAGTTTACCGTGTTGATCAAGCTCCAAAAGGTTACTTTGTTCCTGCTAATCTTACAGTAGGTACTCTACTTGATGCAGAAGAAGTTGTACGTGAAGGTTCAGACATGTTTGTTAACGGTGAGTTGACAATCGAAAAAACTGACACTTATAACGTTGCTCGTACTGAGTGGGTTCAAGGTGAAAACGGATGGCACTACTTCGACAACAACAAACAAGCTACTGGTTGGAAACAAGTTGACGGTAAATGGTACTTCTTTAACGCTGAAGGCGTAATGCAAAAATGGTGGGTTAAAGATGGTAACACTTGGTACTACCTAAACGGTTCAGGTGCTATGGAAACTGGTTGGTTGCAAGACGGTGGCAAATGGTACTTCCTTGAAGCATCAGGTGCTATGAAAGCTAGCCAATGGTTTGAAGTTGCTGGTAAATGGTACTACGTTGACGGTTCAGGTGCCCTTGCAGTTAACACAACTGTAGGTGGATACACTGTAAACGGAAACGGTGAATGGGTTAAATAATCTAGTTTAATCAAAAAAGCAGAAGATTTCTTCTGCTTTTTATTTTTTACATAAAAAGTTCAGTTTTTCTTAGAATTTTTTTAAAAAATAAGATACAATAAAGCTAGGTTTATCACCTAAATTTTTAAAAATGGAGAATATTCAAATGAAGAATAAAAAAGCTTTAGCTCTAGCATTAGCTAGTCTAACAATGGCAAGTGCAGCAGTTTTGACAAGTTATTCTGCTACTACTGCTAGTCCAGTAAGTGCGGAAGAAGTTGTTTATAGAACTGAGTGGGTCACAGTGATTAATGGGCGCTCACAGGAGCGTAAGACAGTTTTTTATGAAGATGGTAATCAACCTATTTCAAAACATCCATCAATTGATGGTTTTGAATACCAACGTACTTTTGTTGAAGGTGGGAGAAAATATTACCTATTTGTTGAAAAAGGAACAAAGATTGAAGATCATGTAAATGATCCAGATGCTCCAGTTAGTGAATTAAATACTCAGGGTTATAAGACGTCTGACAAGGATGTAAAATGGCGTGAGTCAGCTGGGAATCGTTATCTTTACTATAAAGGAAACCCTGTAAAAGGTTGGGCAAATGTTGATGGTAAAACTTACTATTTTGATAGTGAAGGTGTTATGGCTCACGGAGTACTTGAAAACACATCTGAACGTTACTATCTAGATGGACAAGGTGTTAAGAAAACTGGTTTCATTAAAGTAGGAGAAAAAACCTATTATTTTGTGTCAGATGGAGCTCGTAAGACAGAAGTTGTTACCGATAATGGTAAAACTTATTTTGTCAAAGATGGTGTTGTGACAACTGGAGCTCATAAAGTTGGGGCAAAATGGTACTTCTTTGCTGAAGATGGCACAACCAAGTCAGGTATTGTAAAAGACAGTGCTGGTAAATGGTATTACATTACAGCAGAAGGTGAACGTAAGACTGGTCTTATCAAGGATGCTGGAGATAAGTATTACTATGTTACTGAAGAAGGTGAGCGTAAGTTCGGTGAAATAACTGTTGATGGTAAAACGTACTTCTTGACAGATGATTCTGATACTAAAGCTGGCTGGAACAAAGTTGACAATCATTGGATTTATGTAAATAAAGAAGGTAAACGTCAAGTTGGTTGGCTTAAAGATGGTGGTAAATGGTACTATTTTAACGCTGAAGGCATCATGCAAAAATGGTGGGTTAAAGATGGCAACACTTGGTACTATCTAAATGGTTCAGGTGAGATGCAAACTGGCTGGTTGCAAGATGGTGGCACTTGGTACTACCTAAATAGTTCAGGTGCTATGCAAACAGGTTGGGCTAAAGTAGGTGATTCATGGTACTACCTCAAAGGCTCAGGTGCTATGGTAACTGGTTGGTTCCAAGTTGGTGGTAAATGGTACTATGCTTACAGTTCAGGTGCCCTTGCAGTAAGTACTACAGTCGATGGCTACTATGTAAATGCCAACGGTGAATGGGTATAAAATAACAAAGAGAGTGGTTTGAACTGCTCTCTTTTTGTTACTCTTAAATATTTCTACACTTTTTATGTTTTTTATTGCATTTATTATAGGAAAGGGATATAATTTAGATAAATTTATTATTTTAATACAGGAGGATTTTTTCTATGAGAAAAACACTAACAGGTATCTTGCTAGCTACTTCAGTGCTAGCGATGGCTACGGTCCAACAAGTAAAAGCTGCTGAAACAGGGGCAACAACGACTTCAACAACTTCTACGGTTAAAGAAGTCCACTATGCAACATTTAAAAATGGTGGACCTGTAGATATCAAAACTGCACTAACAGGATCTGCTGTGACAGCTGCATCTATTGAGAATCACCCTGAAATTGCAAATTATACCTATACTTCTAGTAGAGAAGAGAATGGTATTATGTATCATATGTATGCGCCAACTGCTACAACAGGTACTACGAATTCTGGTACTCAGACCAATCCATATCATAGAGATAACAACCAAAACAATGGTAGCACTAGTAATGCTAATGGGAATAATAACCAAAATGGTACTGGTACAAACAATAATAACAGCTCAACAACTTCTAACTCTTCTGTCAAAGCAGTTCGTTTTGTAGAATATAAACCTGGTAGTGATGTTCCAGTTGATATTAAAGATCCACGTACAGGATCTGCAGCTTCTGATACCAGTCGTCTGGATATTGCCAACTATACTTATGTTAATGGTGAATTAAAAGGTGATACACTTTACCATATTTATCGCTCAAATTCAACGACTAATACTAACCAAAATAATAGTAATAATCAAAACCAGTCTACTTCTGCAGGTCAATTCAAAACGGAGAACGGGAAGGTCTACTATATTAAGGACGGCAAAAAGGTTACCGGCTGGCAAAAAATTGATGGTAAGACTTACTACTTTGAAGCTGATGGAGCTATGAAAAAAGGTCTATTGACTGCAGGTGATAAGCAATACTACCTAGATGAAAAAGATGGTTTCAAACAGTTAGGATTTGTAAAAGTTGCTGATAAGGTTTACTATTTTGTTGAAAATGGTGATAAGAAAACTGGCTTTATCAAAATTGATGATAAAACTTACTATCTAAAAGAAGGTGTTCGTCTAACAGGCGATATTACAGTAGACGGGAAACATTATTTCTTAGATGAGGAAGGTGTCCTTAAACCAGGTATTGTTTTAATTGATGGTAAAAAATTCTTCATTGATGATGAGGGAAATCGTCATGTTGGATGGAAGAAAATTGGGCTGGATTGGTATTATTTCTCTAAAGAAGATGGAATGAAGACAGGTTGGGTCAAAGATGGGTCATGGTATTACTTGGATGAAACTGGTGTGATGAAAACTGGCTGGAAACAAGTTGATGGTAATTGGTACTATCTTAACGGCTCAGGTGCTATGGAAACTGGCTGGAAATTTATAAATGGTAGCTGGTATCATTTTGATAGTTTAGGTAAAATGGGTACTAGATGGATAAAAGACAATGGTACATGGTATTATCTTGACGGTTCAGGTGCTATGCAGACAGGCTGGAAATTTGTAGATGGCAATTGGTATTACCTCAATGCTTCAGGTGCTATGCAGACAGGTTGGTTGAACCAAGGTGGAACATGGTATTATCTTGCTAGTTCAGGCGCTATGAAGACAGGTTGGTTCCAAGTAGCTGGTAAATGGTATTATTCATATTCTTCAGGAGCTTTGGCAGTTAATACTACAATTAATGGGTATACTGTGAATGCTAATGGTGAATGGGTTTAATTTTAAGTAATTAAATCAAAGCAGGGGAGAAATCTCCTGCTTTTTAGCTTTTTTTGGCTCTTTGTCAACTGTAGTGGATTGAAGAAAAGATAAGATTTAGAAAGGATAAATTTTTCCAGTTTAAATGAATTAAAAGGGTTTATTTATATTGTTTGCTTATAACATTAAGAAACGTTATAATGGAAAGGAATATATTATAAAAAAGAGGTTTTTAAAATGGATAAAAAGAAAATAATTTTAACTAGCTTGGCTAGTGTTGCTATGTTGGGATCCGCATTTATTGCTTCTCAACCGTCAGTTGTAAAAGCTGCAGAAGAAACTACAGCTCAAAATGAAATTTTAGCTAATTTTGATCAAGCTTTAGAAGAAACTATTAAAGAATTAGAAGAAGAAGCAAAAAATGATCCAGGATCAGCTGAAAGTATTAAAGAGACAATTGCAAAATTAAAAGCAGAAGCAGCTAAAGAGAGAGCTAAAATCGAGGATGGGTTCAAGACAGGGAAAACCGCAGAAGCTACTGAAAATGAAATAGAAGAAATTGCTAAAAAAGAGGAAGCAGAAGAGGAAGAAGCAGCTAAAGCAGAGGAAGCAGCTCAAAAAGAATTTTTAGCGAATTTTGATAAAGCGTTAGAAGACGCAATTGCAGAATTAAAAAAAGCGGATACTCAAAATAATCCTGAATTAGCAAAACAAGTTGCAGAGGCCATTACAAAATTAAAAGCAGAAGCAGCTAAACAGAAAAAAGAAATCGAGGATGGTTTCAAAAATGGTTTAACTGTAGAAGAAGCTGAAAAAGCAATTGATGATGCAAATAAAAAAGCTGCGGAAGAAGCAAAAGCAGAAGCTGAAGCAAAAGCAAAACAAGACGAGTTCTTAGCAAATTATGATAAAGCATTAGAAGAGGCTGTCAAAGAATTAGAAAA
>NZ_JVGV01000020.1:0-90881 GCF_001076775.1 Streptococcus pseudopneumoniae | reverse complement strand
CTAACTTTTGGGGTGTTTTTATTATGAAATTAACTTATGATGATAAAGTTCAGATCTATGAACTTAGAAAACAAGGATATAGCTTAGAGAAGCTTTCAAATAAATTTGGGATAAACAATTCTAATATTAGGTACATGATTAAATTGATTGATCGTT
Source organism: Streptococcus pseudopneumoniae (assembly GCF_001076775.1). Taxonomy (GTDB): domain Bacteria; phylum Bacillota; class Bacilli; order Lactobacillales; family Streptococcaceae; genus Streptococcus; species Streptococcus pseudopneumoniae_G. The sequence continues at coordinate 90,725 of NZ_JVGV01000020.1, read as the reverse complement.
ATGGAATAGAGTTCGTCAAAAAAGAAAAAAATCGTTACTATTCTCCTGAATTAAAACAAGAAATGATTGATAAAGTCCTACATGAAAACTGGTCTCAAGATAGAGTTTCTCTCGAATATGCTCTCCCAAATCGTGGTATGCTTCCAAATTGGATGGCACAATACAAGAAAAACGGGTATACTATTGTTGAGAAAACAAGAGGGAGAGTACCTAAAATGGGACGTAAACCAAAGAAGAAACCCGAAGAGATGACAGAGTTAGAACGACTTCAAGCAGAAAACGAGTATCTGAGAGCGGAGAATGCTGTCCTAAAAAAGTTGAGAGAACTCCGCTTGAAGGAGGAAAAAGAGAAAGAAGAAAGACAGAAATTGTTCAAGAATTAATCACTGATTTTTCGTTAGATATTCTTCTAAAAACCATTAAACTCGCTCGTTCGACCTACTACTATCATTTGAAACAGCTAGACAAACCAGATAAGGATCAAAAGCTTAAAGCTGAAATTCAAGCTATTTTTACCGAACAAAAAGGAAATTACGGCTATCGTCGAATCCATTTAGAATTAAGAAATCGTGGTTATGTGGTCAATCATAAAAGAGTTCAACGCTTGATGAAAGTGCTCAATTTACAAGCTAGAATCCGCAAGAAACGCAAGTATTCTTCTCATAAAGGAGATGTTGGCAAGAAAGCAGACAACCTTATTCAACGCCAATTTGAAGCAGCTAAACCAATGGAAAAGTGTTATACGGACGTGACAGAATTTGCCATTCCAGCAAGCGCTCAAAAGCTTTACTTATCACCAGTTTTAGATGGCTTTAATAGCGAAATTATCGCCTATAATCTTTCAACTTCACCCAACTTAGAACAAGTAAAAACAATGTTGGAACAAGCATTCACAGAGAAGCGCTACGAGAATACGATTCTCCATAGTGACCAAGGCTGGCAATATCAACACGATTCTTATCATCAGTTTCTAGAGGGTAAGGGAATTCAAGCATCCATGTCACGTAAAGGTAACAGCCCAGACAACGGCATGATGGAATCTTTCTTTGGTATTCTGAAATCGGAGATGTTTTATGGTTATGAGAAGTCATTTGAGTCGCTCAACCAATTGGAACAAGCCATTGTAGACTATATTGATTACTACAACAATAAACGAATTAAGGTAAAACTAAAAGGACTCAGTCCTGTGCAATACAGAACTAAATCCTTCGGATAAATTAATTGTCTAACTTTTTGGGGTCAGTACATTGCAGTTGCTTTTCGTTTTCTAATCAGTAATCTCGCTAGATATGAGTTACTTGGTCAACTCTTGATTATAGGAGAGAGCCAAATCAATCCAGTAAGGCAATTCTTTTTGGCCTTCTATATCTAAGTCTATATACCCATGATAAAGGCGCCCCCTCATCAATGTAGTATGAGCTCCTGTTCGGGGTAGAACTTGCTTCTCCATTTCCTTGCCAATTCTGACCATAACCAGTTCATCCTTTCTGGAACTGACAGTAAGGACCATTTTACCACGAATCATAAAGGCCAGGCCACCAAACAGCTTCTTTTCTTCTAGCTCTTCTTCGAAAATTTGGGGAGGAAGTTTGAGCGCTAGAATTTTTCGAATCTGCTGAGCTAAAGATTGACTATATGCCATAGCTCTTTCCTTTTCTTAGTAACGTGTTGGTCCTGCACTTGCGCTGCGGATGTTCAAGTGTTTCTTGAGATAGAAGCGAAGGGCTAGGAGGGCTGCTCCAATAATAGCTAGTGGCAATGGAGCAAGTACTGGGTTAAGGCTAGCTGGTAGGAAGCTTGTTGCAAAGAAGACAAGCAACCAAAGGAACATAGAAGCTAGGATAACCAGTACAGATTTCCAGAAAGGTGGACGTTGACTTCGGTCCATATCAGGTCCATAGTATTGGTAAACAAAGTAGTACATCAAGTAGAAGGCAAATCCACCAACCAGTCCAACTAATAGGAGGGTAATCAAACCGTAACCGATAGCTTGATCTGCTGAGAAGAAGGTTGTGAGGGCGCTGACGAGGGCAAAGAGGCTAGTGATGAAAAGAGCCGAGTCCATAATCATGAGTTTTGGATCATCATTTTCCTTTGGATGCTCTTTTTCATATTGTTCCTTGACAGTGAAGCTGTGCGCCCAGTGGGTCGGTGCGCCATAGAGGGAACGAGCAGTCGTACCCTTGGCTTGCTCTTCAAGGATTTGGGGAATAACTTCCTCAAAAATAGCCTTGATTTCAGCATCTGTTTTTCCATCTTTGATGAATTGTTGGGTAGCAATGTGGACAAACTCTTGGTTTTTCTTTGTTAATTTTTGTAGATCAATCTGAGACATAGGAACTCCTCTTAGAACCATTTTTTATGGATGAGATAGAGAGTGAGCGAGACACTCATAGCAAAGGCGATAAAGACGATTAACCAGAAGGCATTTGGCTCGCCGTTTAGGGGGATTTCATTATCCTTAAAGTTCATCCCGTAGGCAGAAAAGACCATGGTTGGGATGGACATGACGATGGTCACAAGGGCCAAGGTTTTCATGATGTTGTTCTGGTTGTTAGAAATGATAGAGGCGAAGGTCTCTGTCATAGAATGCAAGACGTTTCCATAAATGTCTGCCATCTCGATGGCCTGTTGGGTTTCAATCAGGGTGTCTTCAAGCAGGTCTTCGTCCTCAAGGTATTTCTTGATATTGCTGGTTGAGCTGGTCAATTTCTTAATCACACGCTCATTTGTTTTGAGGGAGGCCTTGAAATAGACGATGGTTTTTTCCAATTCCATGAGCTCAATCAATTCTTCATTTCGAGTTGATTGATGCAGTTGACTTTCAATCTGTTCACTCTTACGATCAATCGAACGAAGGGCTGTTAGGTAAAGCTCTGCATTGCGATAAAGAATCTGAAAGATAAAACGCGAACGCATGAAGGTATAGAAATTACGCAATCGACGGTTGATAAAGACATCGAGGACCGGTAATGGTTCCAAACAAGTAGTGATAATGGTTTCCTCTGTGATAATAATACCAAGCGGGATGGTTACGTAGTAGGTGCGGTTATTTCTTTCTTCTGTGACCGGCACGTCAACGATAATCAGGGTGTACTCGTCTTCAATCGTAATACGAGACATTTCTTCCGCATCGAGCGGTGCTCGAAGGTCGGCAATATCGATATCGAAGGCGTTAGCGATTTCGAGTGATTCATTTTGAGTCGGATTGACGAGATTGATCCAAGTACCCGGTTCAAGTGTATCGATCTCTTTAAATTCAGTTGTTGTAGAGAGAAAAACTTGTTTCATATCCCTTATCCTTTCTCATTTTTCAGATTTTTCACACCGTACTATTATACTACAAAATCGGCCTTTTTCAAAATAAATCTAACAAAAATCCTGTTGCTATTGGATTTTTACTTTGTCTTGAAATGTTGATTTTTGAATTTGCTCCCCTTTTTGCTCCCCCTATAGTGCTTTTAGTGCAGTTTCGTAGAATGATACTGCTTTTTTTGCGTTCTCTTTGGAGAGGTGGCTATATATATCCATGGTCATTGATAAAGTGGAATGACCTAGGCGGTACTGGAGTTCCTTGTATGGTATTCCAGAGTTAAGCAAGAGACTAGCGTGAGTGTGACGGAATCCGTGAAAGCCAATGTTAGGAACGTCAGCACGCTTAAAATGTGTTTGCAATCTTCTTTTAAGTCTTGAACTGCTAGGATAGTCATGAATGAAATCCGAAAATACCACGCTTTCACGTTGCCCTATCTTCCAAGCCTCTTTAGTTTGTCGTAGTTTGTACTGCTTCAGCATGCTAACAGTCGCTTGATCTATATCTATATCCCGATAACTAGCCTTAGATTTTGGGCTATTGATTTCTAGATCCCGATTTAGTGTTTTGGTAATATGCACAACGGCATTATCTAAGTCAATATCAGACCAGCTAAGCGCTAGAGCCTCATTGATACGGCAACCAGTAGCCAATAGGAACTTATAGAGCGTCGTCTCATAGTAATAACGATATCTATCGCTATCTAAATTATCGAGATAAGCAAGAAACTTTTTTAATTCTGGATTTTCAAAGTGTTTTACCTTTCGGCGCTTTGCTTTCTGAGTGTTACGAGGTAAAACCACATCACGCGCAGGATTGGACGGTATAGCTTGCATGGTTACGCCATACTGTAAGATACGTTTGTTTAAAGCATGTATCTTGTCATAGTGTAGAAAAGCCCCTTTTTCCCTTCTATTGGTCTTGTCAGCAAGTTCGTTGATAATAGACTGGATAAGTGGAGTAGTGAGCTTATCGAGCTTGTAAGCCCCAAAAATAGGCAATATATGATTATCAATTAACTTTCTAACATTGCCTTGAGTGTTTGGCTTAACCGTATTCTTATAACTTTCTAACCAGAGATTAGCTAATTCTTGATAGTTTTTTATGGTGCTAGCCTTTTGTCTAGTAGATCCTGCTTTTTGAAAAGCAATTTTTTCTTGAGTAGCTTTCTGCTTAACTTCCTTTTGTGTCCGCCCCGTTACCTTAGTTTTAACTTTCTTTCCTGTTACTTGGTCAATTCCTAGATATACATTAGCACGATAGACTCTGCTACCGTCTTTTTTTATAACTTCAGTTATTTTCATGATGATAAACCTTTCTAAAATACATCAGCAGGCAAGCTATTATTAAAAAGGTTTTAGATTGTGGTTTATATCATGCCAGGGCTTCACAGTTTGCCCTGTATTCGATTTTAAAGAGTCAGGCGGTAAATAATACCAGAGTTGGAAACAAGGCGGATATGAGGCTAATATGGGCTTGTTTATAGTAAACAGGCCTGTATTTAAAGTTTTTTATCGTCAGTTAGTTGTTTTAAAGTTTTTTCAAAGTCCGAGTTTATCTTTTGAGTTTTGTTGAATAGTTGGTATTCTGCTTTTGCTTTATCTTTCGCAACCTTGGAAGTGATTTTCCCATGACCTTCTAAAATATCGTATTCTTGGAAAGTCAAAAAGCGGTCAATGCTTTGGGCTAGTTGTTGCATTGTCTGAGCTTTTCGCTGTTCTATCTGTCTTTCCAGGTAATCAAAATAGCTAGATATTCCTCTTTCAAGGGAACGGATCTGTTTTTCTGTTAGGTAATTCTTTGCTATTTGAGTATCTGCTTGCAGTATGCGGCCATTAGGGGAGTTTTTCCATGTTGTAAGTCCCATGTTGTCTTTTGTGTGGTCAGCTTTCGTGTAGATAATTTCCGCAGCAGTTTGGCCAGTGATTGCATAATGAAACTTATTCTGTACATCAGCATAGAATTGCTTAGTCAACGTACTTTGTGGGTCATAGTCGATAGAGATTTCAGCAAAAATATCTGTAATCTGTAACCATATACGGCGTTCACTAGCCCGGATAGAGCGCACGCGCTCCAACAGCTCACGGAAATAGTCTTTTTCCAGCAAGTTTTCGCCTTGTTTCAGACGGTTGTCATCCATGGCGAACCCTTTTATCATGTACTCACGAAGTACCGAAGTAGCCCACTGTCTAAATCTCGTAGCTTTTTGGGAATTGACACGGTAACCAACTGAAATGATGGCATCAAGGTTGTAGTAGCTGACATCCTTAGTTTGGGTTTTATCAGCAATTGCACCGTGTTTTGTGGTTATTTCCATTTTGGAAACAACCACCTTTTCTTCTAATTCTCCCTCTTCAAAGATATTTTTTAAGTGCTTACTAATTGCAGGAACACCGACATCGAAAAGTCTAGCCATTTCTTTCTGACTAGCCCAAATCGTTTCGCCTTTGATGATGACACTAGCTGTCTCGCTATCGTTGTCAGCGGTATAGATTAAAAATTGTAATTCGTTCATGAGATCCTTTCTAAAACATTGTAAGTGGTTGACATTTGTTGACATCAAAAAAATTAGTAGATATGGGGCTTATATAGGCTTGAAGTTTGAGCGAACCACGAGAATCCACGCGCTTCAGGATTGTTGAGCATTGTGGCGCGTGGGTATGGTGTAAGTCGCTTTTTAAATGCAAGAGTGGTATAATGATGTTGTAATCATCTTATCGGGAGCGTCCTCTATAGTGTGTAGAGAGTTAACACCAGCTCCATCTGGTTCAATTAGGTTGATTATATTAGATTGGTTAAAGGTAAGGGTATTGACTTACCTTTTTTTTGTTGCTATTGTTCAATTCTCTTGGCTTTGCTTGAATTTTTCTAACTCTTTTAGATAGTCTTCTGCCCAAATCCCCGTTTTTTGATATCGGTCAATTCTGTCTATATATCTTCGATTAAAGTTAGCTTCAATTTCCAAATCCATGATCATATCCATATTATTCTCTGTATAGTCAAGACTAGAAATATATTCTTCTAAGAAATTGGCCTGTGATTCGTAGAATTTTTTCATACCGTTTAAATCCTTAACAGGAATAGGATTTCGGAGATTATAGTTATATAGATTTATAATATCATTCAAGTCTAATCGGATAAAAAATGCACTATCGATAGCTTGTTTGGTATTTTCAAAAGCTTCTTCATCGAGCTCTTCTCTAGTTTTTTCCATGTAATCTAGGATATAGTCCCAGTTATATCGACTTCTAGCAGAACTGCCATATAATAGTTGCTCAACGCTAAGATTTCCTAGTTTTGCTATTTTTAACAAATTTTCTTTGTTAGGCAAATTACGCCCCTTTTCCCAATTATTAACAGTCCCCTTACTGGTATTAAATGCTTTACCAAATTCCTCCATAGTTGCACCTTGATCAAGCCTAATACTTTTAATTCGGTTTCCTACTTCAATATTATTCACTTCCATTTTTTTACCTCGTATTTAAATTATAACTATTTTTTGTTTTTAAGTAAAGAAAAGTATTGACTTTTTAAAAAATATTGGTTACAATTAAGGTATGCAAAAGTAAAGGAGGTGATGAGATTGCCAAAATATAAAATTAAAGGCTACAGAAATATGTTGGGGCTAACCCAAGCAGAGCTAGGAAAAAAATTAGGTATGACAAAGCAAACATACTACAACAAAGAAACAGGGCGTTGCTCATTTACGGATACTGAGAAAATAGCTTTCAAAAAATTGCTATTACCAATGTTTCCAGATATCACTATTGAAGATATATTTTTTTAAACAAAAAGTATGCAAAAGTAAAGATTGGAGTAAGCCAATGGAATTAGTCTATATGGACGGTAAAAAAGAGCCGTATACTACGAGTGAGATCATCGCTGAATGTGCTGGAGTCACTCATCACACAATACAAGAACTTTTAAGGAAGCATAAAGCTGATTTTGAAAGCTACGGAATTATCGCATTTGAAATGCGTAAATTAGACGGGCGAGGGAGACCGATGAAAATCTATCGCTTGAATGAGCAACAAGCGACCTTGCTGATTACTTATCTAAAGAATACCGAACCTGTAAGGCGTTTTAAGATGAACCTGGTCAAAGCATTCTTTGAAATGCGTGAGGAACTTTCTAAGTTTCGTATGCAGAGAGCGCTAGAAAAGCCAAAAAGAAAAACCTTGCATGACAGTATTGAGACATGGCCTAATGCACCAAAGCATGCACATAGCACCATGAACAACCTGCTACTGAAGGCAGTAACCGACAGGAACGCTAAGCAGTTAAGGGAAGAACGTGGGGGCTACAATGGCATTGATAGCTTGACAAGTGACGAGCTGGAGCAATACCAGGCATTTGAGGACATGGTAATAGCTATGATTGGCTTGAATATGAGTTACCAAGAAATCAAGGCTATGGCATTCAGAAATAAAAATACACGCCAAAGAAGCGCGTGATTGCAACAAAAAAGGCTTACCGAGACCAATCAGCAAAGCCTTTCACACTAACACTAAAACGAATTTAACAAAAAGCAGGCAAGCCATTATCAAAAAGGTTTTAGTAAAGATTTATACCTAGATTATAGCATATTTAGGGCAATTTGACCATACGGAGAGCGCCAACTCTTTAAACTGGTACTTTCTCACGCTTTCAATTTGGCGACTCTGAGCGTGAAGATATCGTCTATAAGAAACAACTCAAAAAGCCCCACGCTCAGAAGTTTGGCGACCGAGAGCGTGAGGCTGTAGGCAAGAAAAAAGTATTAAAAAGCCATCGTGGCAAGTATAAAAAGATAGAAAAAGAGGTAAAAAACATGACAACAAAAAAAGCAACATCAAGCCAACAAGTTCTATTATCGGCTAAGAAACTAGCAGAATTAGGGAACGAATTAACCGACATCATGAATGTTTTAGAAATGAATAACCTAGCTCTTGAAGGGCTTGAGTTTGCACTACAGAAAGATACAACCATGTTCTTATGGCTTGCTAAAAAATACACTGATACAGCATACGCCCAGAATGAAAAGCTATACGATCGTCTAAATGAAATAGCCTTTTTGCTTTTGAACAATGACGACGCTAAAGAGCTGGAGGCATACCATGACTAAAGATATTAAAGAAATGGCACAAGCCGAAGACGACTTGCTGAATATGGAACAACCTAAACAAGCGGAATTTATCAAGAACTATAAGGCGAGGGCATAACATGAACGAACTAGATTTAACCAACATACAGGCGATTTTTGTTACCGTGGTATCGATTGGCATATTGCTTTATCTAAACCACCGAGACCGCAAAAAAAGCGCCCAATTTGAGCGAGAAAACCAACAGACGATAGAAACACCTAGCGAGGATTTAAGCCCTGATTATGGGCGTTATATCCAGCTTGCAGGGGTAAGAGTTTACGGAGGAACTGAATGAGTCTATCAGAGAATGACAAACGAGTATTAAGACTAATCAAGGTAGGGGCTGAGAACTCCATAACAGGGGCAGAAATCAGCCTTATAACTAAGCTAACAGAAAGAACAGTACGTGACATCATCAAGCGCCTAGTAGTCAAGCATAACATCCCTATTGTGGGGGTTAGATGTGGTATTTTTAGTGGGTACTTTATCCCAGCGAATAAAGGCGAACTACTAGATGGCGCTAAGGCATTTTACAACCAAGTACAGGAGGAGAGCAAGAGACTAGCAGTGTTGATGAACAGCGACCTAGAAAGCTACAAAGAAACCTTGAAGGAGGTGGGTGGATATGTTTAGCCTAAGCCGAGAAAGTGAGCAAGACTTAGCGCATGGCATTCTGGAGGTAGTGGAAAGATACCTTGAAGCGCGTGACAGACTCAAACCACGACTGACAGGCTTAATATCAGCTCAGGAAGTCATGGACGAGTTAGATATAAAATATTTGACGCTCCAAAAGTGGGAAAAAGCAGGGCTAAGACGATACCAGCCCCCACTAGAAGATACTAGGAAAATCTATTATAGAATTTCTGACTTGATGAAGTTTATGGGGGTGGATGAATGAGGGTGCTGGAGTTAATTCTATCCGCTGACAAATTGCCTTTGTTTGGCTTTCTCAAGTCAAATCCTACTCAAGTATGGAAGAATGGGGAACATTACAAATTTATCTACTTTGAGCCAATAGGCGAGGGCTTGACGGCTTTCCACTACAAAGGTTTGTATGTGGCAGTTAAAGACGAAAACGAGGAAGCAGAGGGCTGGGAACTGACCAGAGATTTAGAGATAGGTTTGGCCAGTCCTGACTTGCTGATGATTCTGAAAGATTTAGAGGTAAACAAATTGACCGAGCAACGGCAGGGGCTTGGCATGGAGTTGAAAGGCTGGATTTTCGACCTGATTTGTAACGGCATTTATACCAGGTACGAGACTTCTCTATTTGTCCGCTTGCTATTTGTGAATGGCTACAGTTTTAGTCAGCTGGTGGACTTGTTTTCTACAATCGTCAAGCGTAAAGACCTAGCAAGCTATTTCCTAGAAGTAGCGACAAAATTCTATAAGGAGGTGGCTTTTGAATAGTGACGACATTGTAAATAAAATCATTGAAGAGAATCAGCAACGTGAACCCATTAAGGTAATAGAAGAATCAGAAAGCTATCTGACAACCTTTAAAGGGGTACAAGGCTTTTTATTCAACGTATGTAAGAATCTTGGGGAAGATAGACCATCTAAATCTTTGGAGGTTGCTGACTTTCTTAGAAAGTATATCCGATTTGTGAGAATCAGACCAGAAGTGCAGGGACAGAAAGCGCCCTTGTATTTCTATCATCCTGATAAGGGGATTTGGTTAGAAGATAACGAGTTACTTCAAGATTTAATCTCAACCATTCAACCTGATACGACAGAAAAACAAGCCTTTGATACGATTTACAAAATCGCTAGACGTAGCCCGTTGAAGTCTATCCAAAATGATTATACGGTTATCGGAAACCAGCTATATAACGCTAGTAAGGAAACGTTTGAACCTTTAACACCTAGCATTATTGTAACTAGAAAAATCCGTACAAGGTACGACCCAGAAGCCTATGAGCCTACTATACACGGTTGGAAGCCCAGCAAGTGGCTTGCTGAATTATTTGACAATGATCAAGAATTATATAACCTAGCTATCCAGATTATTAAAGCAAGTATCACAGGTAGAACCCTAAAAAATATCTTTTGGCTTTATGGCGAGGGTGGGACTGGTAAAGGAACTTTTCAGCAGTTACTTATTAATCTAGTAGGCATGGAGAACGTTGCAAGTCTCAAGATGACTGAGTTCGATAAAAGCCGTTTTTCTACCTCCATTCTGTTAGGTAAGAGTCTGGTTATTGGGGACGACGTACAAAAGGATGCAGTTATTAAAGATACGTCAAATATGTTTAGCCTTGCGACTGGGGACATTATGACTATAGAGGACAAAGGGAAGCGCCCCTATAGTTTACGCTTGAATATGACTATTATCCAGTCATCCAACGGCTTACCAAGAATGAACGGGGACAGGTCAGCGATTGACAGGCGGTTTAAGATTCTACCATTTACCAAGGTCTTTAAAGGGAAACCAAACAAGGCAATTAAAGACGACTACATCAACAGGAAAGAAGTATTAGAGTATCTCACACGCCTAGCCCTTGAAACACCGACAAAGGACATCACACCAGAGAAATCAAAGGAGATTTTGCAAGAATACCATGAGGATAACAACCCAGTTATCGCTTTTGTATCTTCATTCTTTACTGATGAACTATCAAGTGAGTTTTTGCCTAATAGTTTTGTTTTCCATAACTGGAAAGGATTTACGGAATATTATGGGGTGAAACTACACAAGACAGAAATGGGGTTGCATCGAGAGATAAAAAGTAATCTACCAAGTTGGATAACCACAGGCCAGAAAGTAATACCATCAGGGAGACAACTTCATTCTGGTTTCTATCCGCATGAAGATACAGCGCCTTACGCACATCCATATTTTAACGGTAGGGAAAAGCCAGAGCAACGGAGAAAAGCTAGAAATGAACGGGGATACTTTAATGGTAAAGCAAAAAAGAAGCAATAACTTTATACACTTTATACACTTGATAAAAAAGTGTTATACTTGCAACCCTTAGAGCGCCAAGGACTTTATACACTTATACACTTTATACGGCAGGTTTTTTCTTTTACAGTATTAAGCACTATAATTCCTGTAAATTATATAAACTAGTGTATAAAGTGTATAAAGCGTATAAAACAGGGCTTAAACCCTTGATATGACAGGCTTTTAATTTTATACACTTCAAAAATAAAGTGTATAAAACTTTTTCTAAGTGTATAAAAAACATAGATAAAAATGGCAAAAACAAGGTATTTTACATAATTTACCTTAAAACAGAAAGAGGAAAAACAACATGACACTAAAAACATTTTCAGACAAAGCCAAAACATTTACTTTCACTTACGAATTTAAAGACCTAGATACTGCTATGGTAGCAGGTCACGCGCTACTGGGATATATGACTGGAACTTATGAAGTACCATCTATTTCAATAACTCACAAGGATAAAGGGACGCTTGTAGCTGAGTATGTGGAGGATAACAAACTGAACAAGACCTTCAAGCGTATTTGTGACAGTTTTAAAGACTACTACAACCAACCAGTGGACGATGAAGCATTTGAAGAACGTTATAAACGGGAGCGCGTGCTCCAACTCAAGGAGTCAGAGGACTTTGAGAGCTTGCTGAATAAGGTCACAGATTACGAGCTGGAACTATTAGACTATGCTGATCGCTTGCTTTCTGATAAGCCTATCCCTATGGATTCTATGACTGCTTTTGGTACGTTGAAAATGTTGGGTAATGAAAGCATTAACCTACTCCAAAAGTTGGACGTAGAGGGCGAATATAAAGGACTTGCTGATTATTCTGGTCAGTAAACACAGGGGAGCAATCCCCTTTTTGTTAACAAGTCAATAGTTTTGGGTTTTTCCATATAGGGGGAGATAGTGAAGTAGTTGCAATTTACCAAACGAACACCGTAGAAGGGGGAAATATGGAACGCGATAGCCGAGGGAGATTTTTGCCGGGCAATCAAGTAGCAAAAGGCAACAAGGGCAATAGAAAGCCCAAATATGGCAATAGCAACGCTTTGAAGCATGGACTACGCAGAGGATATACCGGATTGTTACCAAGCCTAAAAGGTGGGGTGTCTATATATAAAAATGGTGCATACCTTGGAACGCTACCAGACAAGTATTTCCACCATTCTGAAGATGGGGCGCTTTGGGTAGATTACAACGCTTGTCAGTATTTAATTTCAGTTTGTGGCTTGCCTAAAAGTATGTTTAGCGAACCCGAGGAATGGTAAAGGTGCAGATATTTGAACTCCGAGCGAACGCCGAGAAAATGCAAAAAAAGCCAGCACAGGGCTGACTCCTTTGTGATATATCCGATAAAAATATTATATCATAGAGGAGGCCGAGGTATGACACCAGAGCAGGTAAAAGAAAAACTAGAGGGCGTTAAGTGGATAAGCAAGGAAATCAAAGGCTTATATTTGGAATTGGAGGCCCTGGAAGGTGGTATTATCAAAAAGCCAATACTAAGCCATAGCAGGGTACAGGCAAGCAGAGAGAACAAGACAGAGAACAATCTTATAAGTGTTCTAAAACTAAAAGAGGATACGCTTCAGAGGATTGAGCGACTTACTGAAGAGAGAATGGAAATATCTAGGCTGATTGATAAGTTGGTCAATCCGCTTGAGCGTTCTGTTCTAAGACTTTTTTATTTGAATAATCTAGACGCTTGGCAGGTTGCTGAGGAAATAGATAAATCAAAGACTACAGTATATCGAGTAAAGCAGGAAGCTATAGAACACTTGAGCAAGGTGGAAGGAGCGAACTAATGGAGCTGGATAACTTTAAAACGATGATGAACGTTAGAGAGCGGATGACTTACTTTCTACGTTTCCAGAGGATGGCCGGGAGTGAAAACCAAGTTACAATAGACGAAGAGACTTGGAAACTTGTCTTACCTGATCAGTGGAATTTGACTAGCAAGCATGAAAAGGCAATCCGTGAGGGGTTGGAAATATTCGCCCAAGACATCAATAGCATAGAGAACAAGCAAGCCAGAAAATACTTTATTATCCATTATTACTACATGAGGAAGAAAACAATGAGTGAATGCGTAGAGATGGCAGGTACTAGCTCCACTAGCTACCACCGATACAAACAGATAGCCGTCTTAAACTTTGCGAGAATCCACCAGAACGGAGAGCTAGAGGCATATAAGTAGGCGTCGGTGGTGTTTTGTTGAGAAATGTTGAGATTTAAGTGAGGGGGGATGACATGATTGAAGATTTTTTGATTGATTTGGAGAATATCCAATTAGAAGATATGGAGATAGATTTAAACATGGATATAGACATCGATTTAAACATAGATTTTGACCTTGATGGTTTAGATTTAACCTTACTACAAGAATTAGAAGCATAAATGTTGGCAATTGTAGGCGTAGGCTTCATATTCGCCCCCTATTTTGCTTTGTTTCGTACTGGACAACTAAAACACCACGGACAAACTACAAGCCCTTAGAAACGAATCTGGGGGCTTTTGTGAGGTCATAATCTTATAAACCACGCGCTTCATGGTATAATATACCTATCAGCAACCAGCAATAAAAAAAGCACGTTTGACCGTGCTAGTTTCTTGCCTGCTGAACTCGTCAAATCTTAGCCCTTTTGTGGGGCTTTTTTGCTCCCCTTTTTGCGTACTTTGGGGGAGCAAGTAGTGAAAAGTAATATTAGTGATTTTTGTTAAAAAGCGCGTGATATACGGGTTAGGAAGCCCCAAAGAAACATAAAATAAGCAGTTCTTGATTATACTACAAAATCGGCCTTTTGGGTAATAGAATCTCACTTTTTTTGGTATAATGGTAAGCAATAATGGACTAGAAAGAACAAAAATGCAAGATAAAATTGTCATTCATGGGGCGCGTGCCCATAATTTAAAAAATATTGATGTGGAGATTCCAAGAGACAAGCTGGTTGTTGTGACAGGTTTGTCAGGTTCAGGGAAATCCAGTCTGGCCTTTGATACCCTCTATGCTGAGGGGCAACGCCGCTATGTGGAGAGTTTGTCAGCCTATGCTCGTCAGTTTTTGGGAAATATGGAGAAGCCTGATGTAGATGCCATTGATGGCCTCAGCCCAGCTATTTCCATCGACCAGAAAACGACTAGCAAAAACCCTCGCTCGACGGTGGGAACCACGACTGAAATCAATGACTATCTGCGTCTCCTCTACGCACGTGTGGGGATGCCTTACTGTATCAACGGGCATGGAGCTATCAAGGCTTCTTCTGTGGAGCAAATTGTGGATAAGGTTTTGGAGTTGCCAGAACGCCAACGTCTGCAAATCTTAGCCCCAGTTATCCGTAAGAAAAAAGGACAGCACAAGAGCGTTATTGAAAAAATTCAGAAAGACGGTTATGTTCGTGTCCGTGTGGATGGGGAAGTCTATGATGTGACCGAAGTGCCAGAGTTGTCTAAGAGCAGGCAACACAATATTGATGTCGTGGTTGACCGTATTGTCATCAAGGAGGGTATTCGTAGTCGTCTCTTTGATTCCATTGAGGCAGCCCTTCGTATCTCAGAAGGCTATGTCATTATCGACACCATGGACGACTCTGAGTTGCTCTTCTCTGAGCATTATGCCTGTCCAGTTTGTGGCTTTACTGTTCCAGAGTTAGAGCCTCGTCTCTTCTCATTCAATGCTCCTTTTGGTTCTTGTAGTGAGTGTGATGGCTTAGGCATCAAGCTGGAGGTGGATACTGATTTGGTAGTGCCAGATGCCAGCAAAACGCTACGCGAGGGAGCCTTGGCACCTTGGAATCCTATCTCATCCAACTACTATCCAAATATGCTGGAACAAGCCATGACAGCCTTTGGAGTGGATATGGATAAGCCTTTTGAGGACTTGTCAGAAGAAGATAAGAACTTGATTCTCTACGGCTCAGATGGCAAGGAATTCCATTTCCACTATGAGAATGAATTTGGTGGTGTGCGCGATATTGACATTCCTTTTGAGGGAGTTGTCAATAATATTAAACGTCGCTACCATGAGACCAATAGTGACTACACCCGCACCCAGATGCGTCTCTACATGAATGAGCTGACCTGCGGAACCTGTCGTGGCTATCGTCTTAATGATCAGGCCTTGTCTGTCCGTGTAGGTGGCGAGCAAGGGCCACATATCGGAGAAATTTCAGACCTGTCTATCGCAGACCACTTGGAATTGGTGAGCCAGCTGACCTTGTCTGAAAATGAAGCCATCATTGCTCGGCCTATTCTCAAGGAAATCAAGGATCGTTTGACCTTCCTTAATAACGTGGGTCTTAACTATTTGACTCTGTCTCGTTCAGCAGGAACCCTTTCAGGTGGGGAAAGTCAGCGTATTCGCTTGGCAACCCAGATTGGTTCTAACCTATCAGGTGTCCTTTATATTCTAGACGAGCCGTCAATCGGTCTTCACCAGAGGGATAATGACCGTCTGATTGCCAGTCTCAAAAAGATGCGTGATTTGGGTAATACTCTCATAGTAGTGGAACATGACGAAGATACCATGCGTGAGGCGGATTATCTGATTGACGTTGGTCCCGGTGCAGGTGTTTTTGGTGGAGAGATTGTCGCTGCAGGTACGCCCAAGCAGGTTGCTCGCAATAGCAAGTCTATCACAGGCCAGTACTTGTCAGGCAAACGTGCTATTCCAGTGCCAACAGAGCGCCGTGCCGGAAATGGTCGTTTTATCGAAGTGACAGGAGCGCGTGAGAACAACTTGCAAAATGTCACAGCTCGCTTTCCACTAGGAAAATTCATCGCGGTGACAGGGGTATCGGGTTCAGGGAAATCGACCCTAATCAATAGCATTCTCAAAAAAGCTATTGCTCAGAAGCTTAACCGCAATTCAGATAAGCCTGGTAAGTTTAAAACGATGACAGGGATTGAGAATGTTGATCGTTTGATTGATATTGACCAGAGCCCTATCGGACGAACGCCGAGATCCAACCCTGCTACCTATACAGGAGTTTTTGACGATATACGTGACCTTTTTGCTCAGACAAACGAAGCCAAGATTCGAGGCTACAAGAAGGGTCGTTTCAGTTTCAACGTCAAGGGTGGTCGCTGTGAAGCTTGCTCAGGTGACGGGATTATCAAGATCGAGATGCACTTCTTGCCAGATGTTTATGTGGCTTGTGAAGTTTGCCACGGAACCCGCTATAACAGTGAAACCCTTGAAGTTCACTACAAGGAAAAGAATATCTCGCAGGTCTTGGATATGACGGTCAACGATGCGGTAGAATTTTTCCAACACATTCCGAAAATTCAACGCAAACTTCAGACCATCAAGGATGTGGGACTGGGCTATGTGACGCTAGGGCAACCAGCTACCACCCTTTCTGGGGGAGAAGCCCAGCGTATGAAGCTGGCTAGTGAACTCCACAAACGATCGACAGGAAAATCTTTCTACATTCTGGATGAGCCGACGACAGGTCTTCATACCGAGGATATCGCTCGCTTGCTTAAGGTTTTAGCTCGCTTTGTAGACGATGGCAATACAGTCCTCGTCATTGAGCACAATCTAGACGTTATTAAGACTGCAGACCATATTATTGACTTGGGACCTGAGGGCGGTGTCGGTGGTGGAACCATCATCGCAACAGGAACTCCAGAAGAAGTAGCGGCCAATGAAGCCAGCTACACAGGACACTATTTGAAAGGAAAGTTACATCATGAATAAACGTGTACAAGCATTTCTAGCTAAAATGCAAGAAAAAGAACTAGATGGCATCATCATCAATAACCTTAAAAACGTCTATTATTTGACTGGTTTTTGGGGCTCAAACGGAACAGTCTTCATCAGCCGTGACCGTCAGGTCTTGGTGACAGACTCTCGCTATATCATTGCAGCTAAGCAAGAAACCAGTGGGTTTGAGATTGTGGCTGATCGTGATGAATTGGCTGTCATTGCAGGCATTGTTAAGGATATGGGCTTGTCTCGAATCGGTTTTGAGGATGAGATTTCAGTATCTTATTACCACCGTATGCAGGTAGCCTTTGAAGGAATTGACTTGCTTCCACAAACTCAGTTTGTTGAAGGTCTTCGAATGATTAAGGATGAGGCAGAGATTGCAGCGATTCGCAAGGCTTGTTCTATCTCAGACCAAGCTTTCCGCGATGCGCTTGACTTTATTAAGCCAGGAAAAACTGAAATTGAAATTGCCAACTTCCTTGACTTCCGTATGCGTGAGTTGGGAGCATCTGGCTTATCTTTTGACACTATTCTAGCTAGTGGTATCAACTCTTCCAAACCTCATGCTCATCCTATGCACAAACCAGTGGAACTAGGAGAAGCCGTTACTATGGACTTCGGTTGCCTTTATGACCACTATGTCAGTGATATGACCCGGACTATCTACTTGGGACACGTCAGTGATGAGCAGGCAGAGATTTACAATACGGTTCTCAAAGCCAACCAAGCCTTGATTGACCAAGCTAAGGCTGGCTTAGGTTTCCGTGACTTTGACAAAATTCCTCGTGATATTATCATTGAAGCAGGCTATGGCGACTACTTTACCCACGGTATCGGACACGGTATTGGGCTGGATATTCATGAAGAGCCTTACTTTAGCCAAACTTCTACAGAAACTATTAAGGCAGGTATGGCCTTGACCGATGAACCAGGTATCTACATCGAAGGCAAATATGGCGTTCGTATTGAGGATGATATCCTGATTACAGAGACAGGTTGTGAATTGTTGACCCTAGCTCCAAAAGAGTTGATAGTTATCTAAGAATTAAACAACTCAGATGATTGACTTTTAAATTTTAAAGGTTTATACTGAAAGACGAAAACGGTAGGTGAGGCTACCATAGGGATACGGATGACTACCGCAAAGCAGTGGAGACACTACTCGTTGGTCAACAGTCCTGGTCGCGAAGGCCAAGACTAAGCTCATTACATTGCCCTATGGAGTTAAAGCTTGAACGAAAAACAGATAATTAGTTTTTTAATCCTGCCATTTTATGGTGGGATTTTCTACTGTTTAAATCAAAGAAAGGAGATAGACGATGCAAATTGACGATCATCCGGAACCGCACATACACAGCCAATCGCTGATTTGTGTCGTTCTACCCTTATAAAGTGATTGGTCTCTGTGTATGAAACACATCATTCATACAGATAGGAGAAACCAATGAAAACTACAAAAGAAAGATTAGCAACAGCTATTCATACATCTTTAAACGAAACTCTATCTTTTTATAAGACAAGTCTAACAGGCTTGACTGAGGAGCAGGTGGAGAAAAATCGTGACCTATATGGCGAAAATACCATCACAAAGGGTCAAGAAGACAGTATCCTCAAAAAGATTTACGAATCCATTATCAATCCTTTTACCATCATCTTGCTGGTCATCGCCATGATTTCCTTGGTGACCAATGTCTGGTTGGCAAAACCAGGTCAAGAAGATCCGACAACTTCCATTATCATCGTTGTCCTAGTCCTCATTTCTGGTGGCATACGCTTTGTCCAAGAACTCCGTAGTGATAAGGCTGCGACCAATCTATCAAAAATGATTGTCAACACAGCGACTGTCATTCGTCAAGGAGAAATCCAAGAAGTACCTATCGATGATTTGGTAGTAGGTGACGTGGTTAAATTAAGCGCTGGAGACATGATTCCAGCAGATCTTCTTTTATTTGAGTCGCGCGATTTCTTTGTACAACAGTCGGGCTTGACAGGTGAAAGTGAATCGGTTGAAAAATTGGCCTTGACCAAGGCAACAGTTCAACAATCTGATAGTCTGCTGGAAGCAGAAGCGCTCGCCTTTATGGGAACCAATGTCTTGTCTGGTAGTGCTAAGGCCGTGGTTTTGGCGGTTGGTGATGATACCATGATGGGGGCCATTGAGCAGACTTTGAACACCTATGACGAGCCTACTTCGTTTGAGCGAGAAATGAATAGTATTTCGTGGCTCTTGATTCGTTTGATGCTGGTCATGGTGCCCATCGTTTTCTTGTCCAATGGTTTAACAGATGGCGACTGGTTGGAAGCTGGCGTATTTGCTTTGAGTGTTGGTGTTGGGCTTACACCTGAGATGCTTCCTATGATTATCACGGCCAGTCTAGCAAAAGGCTCCATCATTATGGCCAAGGAAAAAGTGGTTATCAAGAAACTCAATGCCATACAGGACTTAGGGGCGATTGATATTTTGTGTACAGATAAGACAGGAACTCTAACCCAAGACGAAATTGTCCTTGAATATCCCTTGGACATCCACGGACGCTTGGATTTGACCGTCTTGAGACGAGCTTATCTCAATTCTTATTTTCAAACGGGCTTGAAAAATTTGATGGACAGAGCCATCATCAAACGGACTGAAAAGGAAGCAAAAGAACACGCCCTCTTGCAAAATCTGGCTCAAACTTTTCAAAAAATAGATGAGCTTCCCTTTGATTTTGAACGTAGACGGATGAGTGTTATCGTTAAGGATGAACACGAAGTTGTTAGTTTGGTAACCAAGGGTGCCCTAGAGGAGATGTTGACGATTTCCAGTTATGCGGAATACCAAGGAGTGATTACTCCCTTGACAGATGTTATTAGAGAAGAAATTTTAGCAGAAGTCAGACAACTAAATCAACAAGGTTTGCGTGTCTTGGGAGTGGCCTATAAGTCAGGTTTGAGGGAAGGCCATGCCTATACAGTTGATGACGAAGGGGATATGATTCTAACTGGTTATTTAGCCTTCCTAGATCCTCCTAAACCATCTGCAGCACCAGCAATTAAGGCTCTGTTAGAACATGGGGTTCAAACAAAGATTTTGACGGGAGACAACGAAAAAGTTACCCAAGCAGTCTGTGAAAAGGTTGGTTTGGATATCAATCAGATGCTGTTAGGGTCTGAAATTGACCAGATGAGTGATCAAGAATTGGCTCAAGCCGTAGAGGAGGTAACAGTCTTTGCCAAGCTTTCACCTGACCAAAAAGCGAGGATTATTTTGCAATTTAAGGCTAATGGTCATGCTGTTGGCTATATGGGAGATGGGATCAATGATGCTCCTTCTATGAAAGTTGCAGATGTGGGGATTTCTGTTGATACAGCAGTAGATATTGCCAAAGAAACAGCTGATGTTATCCTACTTGATAAGGATCTCATGGTACTTGAAAAAGGACTTGTTGAAGGGCGTAAGGTCTATGCCAATATGACCAAATATATCAAAATGACAGTGAGTTCTAATTTTGGGAATATCTTATCCCTTTTGGTTTCTGGAATCTTTTTACCATTTTTACCGATGGCTCCAGTCCATTTGATTATCCTAAATCTAGTCTATGATTTGTCTTGTATTGCCTTGCCTTTTGACAAGGTGGATAAAGATTTTTTGAGAAATCCGCATATATGGGAAGCTAAGTCCATCACACGTTTCATGGTTTGGATGGGGCCTATCTCTTCTGCCTTTGACATTTTGACCTTTATTTTGCTCTATTTTATCATTGTACCCATGACGACAGGTCAAGCCTATGTCCATGGAGCGGAGTCTGCTGTAGGATTTATTGTCTTGTTTCAGACAGGTTGGTTTATCGAGTCCATGTGGTCACAGACCATGGTTATCCATATGCTGCGTTCAGCCAAAATTCCCTTTTTACAAAGTCGTCCAGCTTGGCTAGTCCTTGTGACAACCCTATTGGCTGCAGCCTTTGTGACCTTCCTTCCCTACAGTCCACTAGCTAGCCTTCTCCATCTAACTCCTTTAAAATCGATTTATTTCATCTTTTTACTTTTCATCATTATTTTGTATATGATTAGTGTGACAATTGTGAAAAAAATCTATATCAAGAAATATCAAGAATGGCTGTAAATTTCATTTTGTCAAGAAAAAAGTACGAAAATGACGAAAAAAGTCAAAAAAATTTAAAAATAGGTCGCAAGTCGGATGTTTTTTATGGTATAATAGACTAAACTGATAGTAACATGTAGCGAAAGGGGTAGGTACATGATTAAAATTTATACAGTCTCAAGTTGTACTAGCTGTAAAAAAGCAAAAACCTGGCTCAATGCCCACCAGTTAAGTTATAAAGAACAAAACCTTGGTAAAGAAGGAATTACGAGAGAAGAATTACTGGATATTCTAACCAAAACAGATAACGGAATAGCCAGCATCGTTTCATCTAAAAATCGCTATGCCAAAGCCCTTGGAGTGGATATTGAAGATTTGAGCGTCAATGAAGTCCTCAATCTGATTATGGAAACGCCGAGAATTTTAAAGAGCCCAATCCTTGTAGATGAAAAACGCCTGCAAGTTGGCTATAAGGAAGACGATATTCGTGCCTTCCTACCACGCTCTGTCCGTAATGTAGAAAATGCAGAAGCACGTTTGCGTGCAGCTTTATAAACATCAAGACTGGGAGCAATTCCCAGTCTTATTCTATTTTAATTTCAAAAAGAAAGAAGAAAGAAATGAAGAAAATAGTTCTTGTTAGTCTAGCTTTCCTTTTTGTCCTGGTTGGTTGCGGACAGAAAAAAGAAACTGGACCAGCTACAAAAACAGAAAAGGATACGCTTCAGTCGGCATTGCCAGTTATTGAAAATGCTGAGAAGAATACAGTTGTAACCAAGACTTTGGTCTTGCCCAAGTCAGATGATGGCAGCCAGCAAACCCAAACAATTACGTACAAAGACAAGACTTTTTTGAGCTTAACGATTCAACAAAAGCGTCCAGTCTCTGATGAGTTGAAAACTTATATTGACCAACACGGAGTGGAAGAAACTCAAAAAGCTCTTCTCGAGGCAGAGGAGAAGGATGAGGCCATCATAGAAGCTCGTAAATTAGCAGGATTTAAGCTTGAAACCAAACTATTGAGTGCAACTGAACTTCAAACAACGACTAGTTTTGATTTTCAAGTTTTGGATGTCAAGAAGGCTTCTCAGTTAGAATATTTGAAGAACATTGGTTTAGAAAATCTCTTGAAGAATGAACCAAGCAAATATATTTCAGATAGATTGGCAAATGGCGCGACAGAACAATAGAAAATCCAAATAAATAGACTGCCTGAATTGTAGAACGTAAGGAATTATGCTATAATGGTACTATTCTAAGGAAAGAGGGTGTTAGAATGGGATTTACTGAAGAAACAGTACGTTTTAAATTGGACGATTCCAATAAAAAAGAAATTAGCGAAACTCTGACTGATGTTTATGCTTCGTTGAACGATAAGGGCTACAACCCGATCAACCAAATCGTAGGTTACGTATTGAGTGGAGACCCTGCCTACGTTCCTCGTTATAATAATGCACGAAATCAAATCCGTAAGTATGAGCGCGATGAAATCGTTGAAGAATTGGTCCGCTACTACCTTAAAGGACAAGGAGTCGATCTATAACCTATGAGAATTATGGGATTAGACGTCGGTTCAAAAACGGTAGGGGTGGCTATTAGCGATCCGCTGGGTTTTACAGCTCAAGGACTTGAAATCATCCAAATCAATGAGGAACAAGGCCAATTTGGTTTTGACCGCGTTAAGGAGTTGGTTGATACTTACAAGGTGGAACGATTTGTAGTGGGCTTGCCTAAAAACATGAACAATACAAGCGGACCGCGCGTGGAAGCTAGTCAAGCCTACGGAGCAAAGCTAGAAGAGCTTTTTGGTTTACCAGTAGACTATCAAGATGAACGCTTGACAACAGTTGCCGCAGAGCGCATGTTGATTGAACAAGCAGATATTAGTCGCAATAAGCGCAAGAAAGTCATTGATAAGTTAGCAGCTCAGCTGATTTTACAAAATTATTTAGATAGAAAATTTTAATACAAAGGAGAGGCTATGTCACACGATCATAACCACGACCACGAAGAACGTGAATTAATCACACTAGTAGATGAGCAAGGAAATGAAACCTTGTTTGAAATCCTTTTGACCATTGACGGAAAAGAAGAATTTGGTAAAAACTATGTTCTTCTAGTACCAGTTAACGCAGAAGAAGACGAAGACGGACAAGTTGAAATCCAAGCTTACTCATTCATCGAAAACGAAGATGGAACAGAAGGTGAATTGCAACCAATCCCAGAAGACTCAGAAGACGAATGGAACATGATTGAAGAAGTCTTCAACAGCTTTATGGAGGAGTAAACACGTCCAGTGGACGTGTTTAGCCCTGCGCTAGAAATTAGAAACGCAGGCACATCCAGTGGATGTTTTTAGCCCTGCTTTTAGAAAAAAGAAAGAGCAGGCAGTCTGGGAGACTGTATCACCCCAACTCCTAGAAATTGGGAAGAGTTGGGACATTCAGTGGATGTTTTACCCCACGTTAATATTCATAGTAGCTAGTTATTAGCTAACCAGGTGAGAGGTCGGGACGAAAATCCTGGCCTCGTTTTTGTTAGTTATGAGACTTTATTGAGGCAGTTGATTGAACCTGTAATTAAGGAGATGTATATGTTTGAAGTAGAAGAATGGCTCCATAGTCGGATTGGTTTGAATTTTCGATCAGGCTTGGGCCGAATGCAACAAGCGGTGGATTTGTTGGGGAATCCCGAGAAGTCTTATCCTATTATCCACGTAACAGGAACTAATGGAAAAGGATCTACCATTGCTTTTATGAGGGAGTTATTTATGGGGCATGGCAAAAAAGTTGCGACTTTCACCTCCCCTCATATCGTCTCTATCAATGATCGAATCTGCATTAACGGGCAACCAATAGCTGATGCAGACTTCATCCGTTTGGCTAATAAGGTCAAGGAGATGGAGAAAACGCTCCTGCAAACCCATGACCAGTTGTCTTTTTTTGAATTGCTGACCTTGATTGCTTTTCTTTATTTTAGAGAGCAAGCGGTGGATTTGCTTTTACTAGAAGTGGGAATTGGTGGTTTACTAGACACGACCAATGTGGTAACTGGAGAGATTGCTGTCATCACTTCCATCGGACTTGATCATCAGGAGACTCTGGGTGACAGTATAGCAGCAATTGCAGAGCAGAAAGCTGGTATTTTTAAGGCTGGTAAAAAGGCAGTGATTGCTAAGTTGCCTTCAGAAGCTAGGCTTGTTTGTCAGAAAAAAGCAGAATCTTTAGCTGTTGACCTTTATCAGGCAGGTCAGGATTTTTCAATGCTGAATGGGGATTTTTCAAGCTCTTTGGCTAACCTTTCACAGTTGAAAATAGGCTTGGAAGGAGCTTATCAGCAGGAAAATGCGGCCTTGGCGCTACAAACGTTTCTTCTCTTTATGAGAGAAGGAAAGGAAGCTGTTGATGAACAGGTTGTAAGACAGGCTTTGGAGAAGACCCATTGGGCTGGGCGTTTGGAGCGTATTCGTCCTCAAATTTACTTGGACGGTGCTCATAACCTCCCTGCCTTGACTCGCTTGGTTGAATTTACTAAAGAAAAAGAGCAGGAAGGATATCGTCCTCAAATCCTATTTGGAGCCTTGAAAAGGAAGGATTATCAAGGGATGTTGGCTTATCTGACTGAAAAATTGCCTCAGGTGGAACTCAAGGTGACCGGCTTTGACTATCAAGGTTCTTTGGATGAAACAGATGTAACAGGTTACGATGTAATTCCTTCTTATCGCGAATTTATCAGCAGTTTCGAAGAAAGAGCAGACACTCAAGACTTGTTATTCATTACAGGGTCTCTCTATTTTATCTCAGAAGTACGGGGCTACTTGCTGGCCCATGAGCAGATAAATTGACCTCCTTTTTTGAACTTGTTATACTAGGAAAACTACTAGTTAGAAGGAAAAACTTCTGTAAATTGGTAGCAGAAAGGAAATTCATCATGAAATTAAAAAGATTCACACTTTCTCTTGCTTCTCTAGCAAGTCTTAGTCTCTTAGTAGCTTGTTCACAAAGAGCTCAACAAGTTCAACAACCAGTAGCTCAATCGCAAACACAACAAACTCAGCAATCACAACCTGCTGCTTCATCTTCGGCAGAAAATTCAAACCAGGCAGCGACAAGTTCTTCACAAAATACGCCTGAGGCTCAACCAACCAATATTGATGGAACTTATACTGGTCAGGACGAAGGAGACCGTATCACTTTAGTGGTAACTGGAACAACTGGTACATGGACACAGGTAGAAACTGACGGAGATCAAGAAATCAAGCAGGTTAGCTTCGATGCCGCTAATCAACGCATGATTATTGGGGATGATGTCAAGATTTATGCAATTAATGGCAATCAGATGATTATTGACGATAGGGATAGAGAAGCGTCTGATCGCATTGTTTTATCAAAATAGACTGGAAGGAGACTGGTTTTGTCAGTCTCTTTTGCTTTTACTCAGAAAAATGATTATAAATACTTGCCTTCTACCGAATACCTGCGTTATACTAGTATCATACTCAATGAAAATCAAAGAGCAAACTAGGAAGCTAGCCGCAGGCTGTACTTAAGTACGGCAAGGTGAAGCTGACTTTGATTGTGGTTTGAATTCGAAGAGTATCAATTACCTGTTTTTAGCATTCAAACTATCAAGGAGGGGATATGAAATATAGGAAATTTCAATTATTGATGTCCAAGTATGGCTTTAGTCTTTCGATTATGCTGCTTGAACTGTGTCTTGTTTTTGGTCTCTTTCTTTATTTAGGGCGGATGGCCCCTATTTTATGGATTATTGTCTTAATCTTTATGAGTATGGCGACCATTGTCGCTATTGTCAACCGTTCCATGGCGCCTGAAAGCAAGGTAATGTGGTTAGTGGTGACTTTTGTTCCTATCATTGGCCCCCTGCTCTATCTGATGTTTGGTGAAAGGCGATTGTCCAAAAAAGAAATCAAGCAGTTGGACAAACTTGGTTCCATGCATTTTCGGGAGGATAATAGCAAAGCTCTCCGCCAGAAATTGAAGGAAGATGATAAGGCGGCTTACGGAGTTATCAAATCTTTGTTGAGTATGGATAGCAATGCCGACGTCTATGATCGAACAGATTCACAATTCTTTTCTTCGGGTGAAAGCATGTGGCAACATATGTTGGAAGACCTCAAGAAAGCTGAGAAATTTATCTTTCTAGAGTACTATATTGTCGAAGAAGGTCTGATGTGGAATAGCATACTAGATATACTAGAGCAAAAGGCAGCTCAGGGTGTAGAGATCAAGATGCTCTATGATGATATCGGCTGTATGGCGACTTTACCTGGAGACTATACTGTTCAGCTTCGTAGTCGAGGAATTGAAGCCCATAAATTTAACAAGGTGATTCCTCGCTTGACGGTGGCTTACAACAATCGGGACCATCGGAAAATCCTTGTCATAGATGGTCAGGTAGCCTATACAGGAGGGATTAACTTAGCCGATGAGTACATCAATCATGTAGAACGCTTTGGCTACTGGAAGGACAGTGGGATTCGCATAGATGGCCCTGGTGTCAAGGCTCTAACCCGTCTCTTTTTGATGACTTGGTACATCAATCGTGGGGAAATCAGCGATTTTGACCAGTATCACCTGGAAAATCAACCTCGTTCTGGCCAAGGGATCTGCATTCCTTACGGTAGTGGACCCAAGCCCATATTCCGTACCCAGGTAGGGAAAAAAGTCTATCAAAGTTTGATTAATCAGGCTACTGATTCAGTCTATATCACAACGCCCTATTTGATTATTGACTATGATTTAACTGAGAGTATTAAAAACGCGGCCATGAGGGGTGTTGATGTCCGCATCGTGACTCCTTTCATTCCGGATAAAAAATTGATCCAACTCATCACAAGAGGGGCCTATCCGGATCTTTTGTCAGCAGGAGTCAGGATTTTTGAGTATAGTCCAGGCTTTATCCATAGTAAACAAATTTTAGTGGATAAGGATTTTGCTGCAGTTGGAACCATTAACTTAGATTATAGAAGTTTGCTTCACCACTATGAAAATGCAGTCTTGCTATATAAAACAGAATCAATTGCTGAGATTCAAAAAGATTTTCGGGAGATTTTTTCATCATCGCAAGAAATTTTCCCTCATACGATAAAAAATAGCTGGTATCAAAAATTGATTAAGGAAATTGCCCAGTTATTCGCCCCTATCTTATAAGAAATCTAGGACTGAGGACACAAACCAGTCCTCTTTTTCTTGCTTTTTACGAATAGAAAGATATAGGGAGGGACGATGCTGACTCAGAAAGAATTGGATTATATCATGTCATTTAAACAGACGCATTTACACCGATTTCGGGAAATTGAAACCTTTGTGAAACTATGCAAAAAATCGCTCAAACAGCCATCGCAAGCTGACAATTTTAGGTCTTTTTGATATACTAAGACAGATAAATTGAATAGGAGAAACGACATGGCTGTATATGGCAGAATAGAAGAAGTATCCAAAACGATACAGAGTAATGAGATTGAAAATAGATTGGATAGGAACCTTGAATCTCATGTAGAAAAAGAAGAACAGGTAGCTTTTCCGTTTTTCAGACTCATCATTGGAAGTACGATTGCAACGGTTTTTTCTGTGGTGCTACCTTTACTTTTAGATATGGTAAGTCCCTCTCAGGCGCAGGATTTGTATATAGGGTGGGCTTTACATCAGGGAGGACAGCTTTACAGTAGCTATTATGCAAGTCACGGTCTTATTTATTACTTGCTACTTTACATCACCCAAGGAGGCATCCTTTTTGCCTTGGTAGAATGGCTAGCCCTCTTAGGAGGAGGTTACTTCCTCTTTTCTTCAACTGACTATCTGACGGGACAAAGGGAACAAGCCAAGCAACTCCTAACCATATTTTATATTTTGGTATCCGGTCTCGGTTTTGGCGGAGGATATGCTACGATTTTAGCTTTGCCATTTCTGTTTGCAGGATTTTCGTTCATAGCAGCTTATCTATCAACTCCTAACCATGACAAGGGATTTCTACGTCTGGGGATTTTCTTGGCCCTATCATTTTTCATAGAGCCTCTTACAAGTCTTCTCTTTATTGCAGTAGTAACAATTGGTTTGTTTGTCTTTAATGTTGGGCATGGTCGCCTTGCTCATGGAGTTTATCAGTTTTTTGCAGCAGCACTTGGCTTTTCTCTCATTTTTTACCCAGTAGGATATTATGTTCTTGCTTCAGGTGGCTTTGGAGAAGCTCTAGGAAGTCTTTTATATCCGATTGATTCCCTTCAGGTCTTTATCAATCCCCAACTAATGGATAATGTTCTATTCTATGGTTTGTTGACCTTTGGTTTAGGAGCTCTCTTCCTTGTTTTTCTAGGTTTGTTCCAATCAAAGGCATCAAGATTATATGTTATTTCAGTACCAGCTAGTTTTGCTTTCATATTTGTATTAGCCTTGTTGCTTTTTTCTCAAGAACCTCTTCACGGTTCGTGTTTGATTCTAATCCTTCCATTTTTACTCCTTCTTTTGATGACCAGTATTCGTGGGAAACATTCAGCTAGAGGAGATCGTCGTCGGAGAAGAGAAGAAGCTCCTACTTTATGGAAAAAATTTATGAAGGGGAATCTCTACTTACCTATCCTAGTGGTGGTTTATCTGATTGCAATTCCTTTTGTGGCTCGTTTTGTTTTGCATCCAGCTTCTTATAGAGAACAACATCAAGTAGTAGACAGAGTCAAACAAGAGACGAGTGATGGTGACCAAATCTATATTTGGGATTCTCATGTTCAAATGTATAAAGAAAGTCAGCGTTTGGCTGGATCCATGTTCCCATCACCTCTTCTTTATACGAATACAGAAGAAAATAAAACTACCTTGATTCATGACTTGAAAGAAAACCAACCTAAGGTGATTGTGGTAAACGACAAGGTGGCTCTCTGGTCTGAGGCGGAGACACTCTTAAAAGAAAATTATCAACAAGTAAAGACTGATTATTCAGAGTTTAAAGTCTATAAAATCAAATAGCCAAATCAATATCTTGTGTATTTTTAAAAATTTTAGGATTTTTAACACAAGATATTGATTTTTATTTTTAGAGTGGTATAATACTTTTTAGAAAGAACATTTTAGAAACGAGCATGTATATGATTGCACTAGAAGAAAAAATTACAACTTTAGCAACCCTCTTCGTTGAAAAACGAGATGGGAGACGTGTTGCATTTGATGTGGACAAGATTGACAAGGCTATCCACAAGGCGGCAGACAAGGTTATGGATGTGACACCCTTGGTCGAAAAACGCCTAAATGCTTTGACCGAGCGAATTGTCACAGAAATTCATAGTCGCTTTCCACAGGGGGTTAAGATTTACGAAATTCAAAATATCGTAGAACATGAACTCCTTGAAGCCAAAGAATATGCGCTAGCTGAGGAGTATATCACTTATCGGACACAGAGGGATTTTGAGCGCTCAAAAGCGACAGATATTAACTTTAGTATCCATAAGCTTCTCAATAAAGATCAGGCCGTTGTCAATGAAAATGCTAATAAGGACAGTGATGTCTTTAATACCCAGCGTGATTTGACAGCAGGGATTGTTGGGAAATCAATCGGACTGCAAATGCTTCCTAAGCACGTAGCCAATGCCCACCAAAAGGGGGATATCCACTATCACGATTTGGACTACAGTCCTTATACCCCTATGACCAACTGCTGTTTGATTGATTTTAAAGGTATGTTGGAAAATGGTTTTAAGATTGGAAATGCAGAGGTAGAAAGTCCCAAGTCTATCCAGACTGCGACAGCTCAGATTTCCCAAATCATCGCCAACGTTGCTTCTAGCCAGTACGGTGGCTGTTCAGCTGACCGTATCGATGAAGTCTTGGCTCCTTACGCAGAGAAGAATTACCAAAAACACCTCAAAGATGCAGAAGAATGGGTCTTGCCTGAAAAACGGGAAGATTACGCTTGGAAGAAAACGCAAAAAGACATCTATGATGCCATGCAATCTCTTGAGTATGAAATCAATACTCTCTTCACTTCAAATGGGCAAACACCTTTTACTTCGCTCGGTTTTGGTCTGGGAACCAATCGTTTTGAGCGTGAAATTCAAAAAGCTATCTTGAACATCCGAATCAAGGGCCTTGGTTCAGAACATCGAACAGCTATCTTCCCTAAACTTATCTTCACGCTTAAAAGAGGACTCAACTTAGAGGAAGGGACACCCAACTACGACATCAAGCAGTTGGCTCTAGAGTGCGCAACCAAGCGGATGTACCCAGATGTCTTGTCTTACGATAAGATTATCGAGTTGACAGGTTCTTTCAAGGTTCCTATGGGTTGCCGTTCGTTCCTTCAAGGATGGAAGGATGAAAATGGAGTTGAAGTTAACTCTGGCCGTATGAATCTAGGGGTGGTGACGGTCAATCTTCCTCGCATCGCCCTCGAGTCTGATGGTGACATGAATAAGTTCTGGGAAATCTTCAACGAGCGTATGAATATCGCTGAAGATGCTCTGGTTTACCGTGTCGAACGCACTAAAGAGGCGACACCAGCCAATGCTCCTATCCTTTATCAGTACGGTGCTTTTGGCCATCGTCTAGGTAAAGAAGAAAGTGTTGACCAGCTCTTTAAGAATCGTCGTGCGACAGTTTCACTGGGCTATATCGGTTTGTATGAAGTAGCGACTGTTTTCTTTGGTAACAGCTGGGAAAGCAATCCAGATGCTAAGGAATTCACGCTAGACATCATTCGCGATATGAAACGCCGTGTAGAAGAGTGGTCTGACCAATATGGCTATCATTTCTCTATCTACTCAACACCATCTGAAAGTTTGACAGATCGTTTCTGCCGACTAGATACAGACAAGTTTGGCTCTATTCCTGATATTACAGACAAGGAATACTACACCAATTCTTTCCACTACGATGTTCGTAAAAATCCAACACCGTTTGAAAAATTGGACTTTGAGAAAGTTTATCCAGAAGCAGGTGCGTCAGGTGGTTTCATTCATTACTGTGAGTATCCAGTCCTTCAGCAAAATCCAAAGGCCTTGGAAGCTGTCTGGGACTATGCCTATGACCGTGTCGGCTATCTAGGGACCAATACACCAATTGACCGTTGCTACAAGTGTGACTTTGAAGGGGATTTTGAACCAACTGAGAGAGGATTTGCTTGTCCAAACTGTGGCAATAGCGACCCTAAAACAGTAGATGTGGTCAAACGAACTTGTGGCTACCTAGGTAATCCTCAAGCGCGTCCGATGGTTAATGGGCGTCACAAGGAAATCGCTGCGCGTGTCAAACATATGAATGGTTCAACGATTAAAATAGCTGGCCATCAAGTAACAAATTAGAAAGAACTGAAATGGGAAAATATCAATTAGATGATAAGGGACGTGCACAAGTGACCCGTTATCACGAGAAACACTCTAAAGGTGGAGCTGGTAAAAAAGAACGCTTGCTCAACCTCAGAGAACAATTTTTAAACAAGAATAAGAAGAAATAAAAGTGAGAGTCAGCTCTCGCTTTTCTCTTAGTGGGAGGTAAGGATGGAACTACGTAGACCAAGATTAGCAGATAAAGAAACAGTTTTAGAGATGATGGCAGAGTTTGAAAAGAGCCAATCAGCCCATGATGGAGGATTTTGGGATACAGAGAACTTTATGTATGAAGAGTGGTTGGAAAGTAATCAGAATCAGGAAATGGGGATTAATTTGACTGAAGGATGGGTTCCCGCAATTCAGTTAGTAGCTTTTTCTGTGAAAGATAGAGCAATTGGATTTCTTAATCTCCGGTTGCGCCTCAGTAACTTTCTACTAGAAGAAGGTGGCCACATTGGCTACTCCATTCGTCCATCAGAAAGAGGCAAGGGTTATGCTAAGGAAACTCTCCGTCAGGGCTTGCAAGTTGCTAAGGAAAAGAATATCAAGAGAACTCTTGTGACCTGTAGCGTAAATAATCCTGCTAGTCGAGCAGTCATTTTAGCAAATGGTGGGCTCCTTGAGGATGTTCGTGATGGTGTGGAGCGTTATTGGATAGAGGTAGCGAATGAATAATCCAAAACCACAAGAATGGAAAAGCGAGGAGCTCAGTCAAGGGCGTATCATCGACTACAAGGCCTTTAACTTTGTAGATGGAGAAGGCGTGCGCAACTCTCTCTATGTAGCAGGTTGCATGTTTCACTGCGAGGGGTGTTATAATGTAGCGACCTGGTCCTTCAATGCCGGAATTCCTTATACAGCAGAATTAGAAGAACAGATTATGTCAGACCTTGCCCAACCCTATGTTCAAGGCTTGACCCTGCTGGGAGGGGAGCCTTTTCTCAATACAGGTATTCTCTTGCCTCTCGTTAAGCGGATTCGAAAGGAATTGCCAGACAAGGACATCTGGTCATGGACCGGCTACACTTGGGAAGAAATGATGTTGGAAACTCCAGATAAACTGGAACTCTTATCACTAATTGACATCCTTGTCGATGGACGGTATGACCGAACTAAGAGAAATCTCATGCTCCAGTTTCGAGGTTCGTCCAATCAACGAATCATCGATGTGCAAAAATCCCTCAAAAGTGGGCAAGTAGTGATTTGGGACAAGCTCAATGATGGAAAAGAAAGCTATGAACAGGTGAAGAGAGACTAACTTTCTTCTATGAAAATAGTTAAATAAATGACCTATCAAAAAAGAAAACAGTTTCATTATAAAAAAACGAAAAAACAGCAACAAATCCCTTGCAATCGCAGGGGCTTTGTGTTATTCTATTATGGTGCTGTAAATTACAGCCTTAGCTTTGATGCAAGAGGTTGCGACACGCTCGGTTGCATTGCCACGCAACACCGCGTCGGTTTTCTTGTGGAGCTAGCCTATTATCTTAAATAGACGAAAAGGAGAAAAAGATGGCAAACAAAAAAATCCGTATCCGTTTGAAAGCTTACGAACACCGTACGCTTGACACAGCGGCTGCAAAAATCGTAGAATCAGCTACTCGTACAGGTGCACAAGTTGCGGGTCCAATCCCACTTCCAACTGAACGTAGCCTCTACACAATCATTCGTGCGACTCACAAATACAAAGACTCTCGCGAACAATTTGAAATGCGTACACACAAACGTTTGATCGATATCGTTAACCCAACTCAAAAAACAGTTGATGCGTTGATGAAATTGGATCTTCCAAGTGGTGTAAACGTAGAAATCAAACTTTAATCTAAAGCTTGATATTTGAGCATAAAAAACGCTCGTTAAAAACTTTTTGAATAAAAAATATAGAAAAGGAACTATTTTCTCATGACAAAAGGAATCTTAGGGAAAAAAGTGGGAATGACTCAAATCTTCACTGAAGCTGGCGAATTGATCCCTGTAACAGTTATTGAAGCAACTCCAAACGTTGTTCTTCAAGTTAAAACTGTTGAAACAGACGGATACAACGCTATCCAAGTTGGTTTCGATGACAAACGCGAAGTATTGAGCAACAAACCTGCTAAAGGACATGTAGCGAAAGCTAACACGGCTCCTAAGCGCTTCATTCGTGAATTCAAAAACGTTGAAGGCTTGGAAGTTGGTACTGAAATTACAGTTGAAACATTCGCAGCTGGAGACGTTGTTGACGTAACTGGTACTTCTAAAGGTAAAGGTTTCCAAGGTGTTATCAAGCGCCACGGACAATCACGTGGACCAATGGCTCACGGTTCTCGTTACCACCGTCGTCCAGGTTCAATGGGACCTGTTGCACCTAACCGCGTATTCAAAGGTAAAAACCTTGCAGGACGTATGGGTGGTGACCGCGTAACAATTCAAAACCTTGAAGTTGTACAAGTTGTTCCAGAAAAGAACGTTATCCTTATCAAAGGTAACGTACCAGGTGCTAAGAAATCTCTTATCACTATCAAGTCAGCAGTTAAAGCTGGTAAATAATAAGGAAAGGGGAATACAGTCAAAATGGCAAATGTAACATTATTCGACCAAACTGGTAAACAAGCTGGCGAAGTTGTTCTTAACGATGCAATCTTTGGTATCGAACCAAACCAATCTGTTGTGTTTGATGTGATCATCAGCCAACGTGCTAGCCTTCGTCAAGGAACTCACGCAGTTAAAAACCGCTCAGCTGTTTCAGGTGGCGGACGCAAACCATGGCGTCAAAAAGGAACTGGACGTGCTCGTCAAGGTTCTATCCGCTCTCCACAATGGCGTGGTGGTGGAATCGTCTTCGGACCAACTCCACGTAGCTATGCGTACAAACTTCCTCAAAAAGTTCGTCGCCTTGCACTTAAATCTGTTTACTCAGAAAAAGTTGCTGAAAATAAATTTGTAGCCGTTGATTCTCTTGAATTTACAGCTCCAAAAACTGCTGAATTTGCAAAAGTTCTTGCAGCTTTGAGCATCGATTCTAAAGTCCTTGTTATTCTTGAAGAAGGAAACGAATTCGCAGCTCTCTCAGCTCGTAACCTTCCAAACGTGAAAGTTGCGACTGCTACAACTGCAAGTGTTCTTGACATCGCAAATAGTGACAAACTTCTTGTTACTCAAGCAGCTATCTCTAAAATCGAGGAGGTTCTTGCATAATGAATTTGTATGATGTTATCAAAAAACCTGTAATCACTGAAAGCTCAATGGCTCAACTTGAAGCAGGAAAATATGTATTTGAAGTTGACACTCGTGCACACAAACTTTTGATCAAGCAAGCTGTTGAAGCTGCTTTCGAAGGTGTTAAAGTTGCCAACGTTAACACAATCAACGTAAAACCAAAAGCTAAACGTGTTGGACGTTACACTGGTTTTACTAACAAAACTAAAAAAGCTATCATCACACTTACAGCTGATTCTAAAGCAATCGAGTTGTTTGCTGCTGAAGCTGAATAATCTAAGGAGGAAATATCGTGGGAATTCGTGTTTATAAACCAACAACAAACGGTCGCCGTAATATGACTTCTTTGGATTTCGCTGAAATCACAACAAGCACTCCTGAAAAATCATTGCTTGTTGCATTGAAGAGCAAGGCTGGTCGTAACAACAACGGTCGTATCACAGTTCGTCACCAAGGTGGTGGACACAAACGTTTCTACCGTTTGGTTGACTTCAAACGTAACAAAGACAACGTTGAAGCAGTTGTTAAAACAATCGAGTACGATCCAAACCGTTCTGCAAACATCGCTCTTGTACACTACACTGACGGTGTGAAAGCATACATCATCGCTCCAAAAGGTCTTGAAGTAGGTCAACGTATCGTTTCAGGTCTAGAAGCAGATATCAAAGTCGGAAATGCTCTTCCACTTGCTAACATCCCAGTTGGTACTTTGATCCACAACATCGAGTTGAAACCAGGTCGTGGTGGTGAATTGGTACGTGCTGCTGGAGCATCTGCTCAAGTATTGGGTTCTGAAGGTAAATACGTTCTTGTTCGTCTTCAATCAGGTGAAGTTCGTATGATTCTTGGAACTTGCCGTGCTACAGTTGGTGTTGTCGGAAACGAACAACATGGACTTGTAAATCTTGGTAAAGCAGGACGTAGCCGTTGGAAAGGTATCCGCCCAACAGTTCGTGGTTCTGTAATGAACCCTAACGATCACCCACACGGTGGTGGTGAAGGTAAAGCACCAGTTGGTCGTAAAGCACCATCTACTCCATGGGGCAAACCTGCTCTTGGTCTTAAAACTCGTAACAAGAAAGCGAAATCTGACAAACTTATCGTTCGTCGTCGCAACGAGAAATAATATTAAACTAGTCGCTTAAGTAACTAGTAAATCCGCCAGCTCGGTAGCGCTCTATGTGAGCGCAAGCCGCTGTGGTACAACATTTAAAGGAGAAAATATAAAAATGGGACGCAGTCTTAAAAAAGGACCTTTCGTCGATGAGCATTTGATGAAAAAAGTTGAAGCTCAAGCTAACGACGAAAAGAAAAAAGTTATTAAAACTTGGTCACGTCGTTCAACGATCTTCCCAAGTTTCATTGGTTACACTATTGCAGTTTATGACGGACGTAAACACGTACCTGTTTACATCCAAGAAGACATGGTAGGTCACAAACTTGGTGAATTTGCACCAACTCGTACTTACAAAGGTCATGCTGCAGACGACAAGAAAACACGTAGAAAATAAGGAGAACATAAATGGCAGAAATTACTTCAGCTAAAGCAATGGCTCGTACAGTACGTGTTTCACCTCGTAAATCACGTCTTGTTCTTGATAACATCCGTGGTAAAAGCGTAGCCGATGCAATCGCAATCTTGACATTCACTCCAAACAAAGCTGCTGAAATCATCTTGAAAGTTTTGAACTCAGCTGTAGCTAACGCTGAAAACAACTTTGGTTTGGATAAAGCTAACTTGGTAGTATCTGAAGCATTCGCAAACGAGGGACCAACTATGAAACGTTTCCGTCCACGTGCGAAAGGTTCAGCTTCACCAATCAACAAACGTACAGCTCACATCACTGTAGCTGTTGCAGAAAAATAAGGAGGTAAAATCGTGGGTCAAAAAGTACATCCAATTGGTATGCGTGTCGGCATCATCCGTGATTGGGATGCCAAATGGTATGCTGAAAAAGAATACGCGGATTACCTTCATGAAGATCTTGCAATCCGTAAATTCGTTCAAAAAGAACTTGCTGACGCAGCAGTTTCAACTATCGAAATCGAACGCGCAGTAAACAAAGTTAACGTTTCACTTCACACTGCTAAACCAGGTATGGTTATCGGTAAAGGTGGTGCTAACGTTGATGCACTCCGTGCAAAACTTAACAAATTGACTGGAAAACAAGTACACATCAACATCATCGAAATCAAACAACCTGATTTGGATGCTCACCTTGTAGGTGAAGGTATTGCTCGTCAATTGGAGCAACGTGTTGCTTTCCGTCGTGCACAAAAACAAGCAATCCAACGTGCAATGCGTGCTGGAGCTAAAGGAATCAAAACTCAAGTATCAGGTCGTTTGAACGGTGCAGATATCGCCCGTGCTGAAGGATACTCTGAAGGAACTGTTCCACTTCACACACTTCGTGCAGATATCGATTACGCTTGGGAAGAAGCAGATACTACATACGGTAAACTTGGTGTTAAAGTATGGATCTACCGTGGTGAAGTTCTTCCAGCTCGCAAAAACACTAAAGGAGGTAAATAACCAATGTTAGTACCTAAACGTGTTAAACACCGTCGTGAATTCCGTGGAAAAATGCGCGGTGAAGCAAAAGGTGGAAAAGAAGTAGCATTCGGTGAATACGGTCTTCAAGCTACAACTAGCCACTGGATCACTAACCGCCAAATCGAAGCTGCTCGTATCGCCATGACTCGTTACATGAAACGTGGTGGTAAAGTTTGGATTAAAATCTTCCCACACAAATCATACACTGCTAAAGCTATCGGTGTGCGTATGGGATCTGGTAAAGGGGCACCTGAAGGTTGGGTAGCACCAGTTAAACGTGGTAAAGTGATGTTCGAAATCGCTGGTGTATCTGAAGAGATCGCTCGCGAAGCACTTCGTCTTGCTAGCCACAAATTGCCAGTTAAATGTAAATTCGTAAAACGTGAAGCAGAATAAGGAGAAGGCATGAAACTTAATGAAGTAAAAGAATTTGTTAAAGAACTTCGTGGTCTTTCTCAAGAAGAACTCGCGAAGCGCGAAAACGAATTGAAAAAAGAATTGTTTGAACTTCGTTTCCAAGCTGCTACTGGTCAATTGGAACAAACAGCTCGCTTGAAAGAAGTTAAAAAACAAATCGCTCGTATCAAAACAGTTCAATCTGAAGCGAAATAATAGACTAGGGAAGGAGAAATTTCAATGGAACGCAATAATCGTAAAGTTCTTGTTGGACGTGTTGTATCTGACAAAATGGACAAGACAATCACAGTTGTAGTTGAAACAAAACGTAACCACCCAGTCTATGGTAAACGTATTAACTACTCTAAGAAATACAAAGCTCATGATGAAAACAATGTTGCCAAAGAAGGCGATATCGTACGTATCATGGAAACTCGCCCGCTTTCAGCTACAAAACGTTTCCGTCTTGTAGAAGTTGTTGAAGAAGCGGTCATCATCTAATCAAACCTGAAAGGAGAAAACTGAAATGATTCAAACAGAAACTCGTTTGAAAGTCGCAGACAACAGCGGTGCTCGCGAAATCTTGACTATCAAAGTTCTTGGTGGTTCAGGACGTAAATTTGCAAACATCGGTGATGTTATCGTGGCATCTGTAAAACAAGCTACTCCTGGTGGTGCGGTTAAAAAAGGTGACGTTGTTAAAGCAGTTATCGTTCGTACTAAATCAGGTGCTCGTCGTGCTGATGGTTCATACATCAAATTTGACGAAAATGCAGCAGTTATCATCCGTGAAGACAAAACTCCTCGCGGAACACGTATCTTTGGCCCAGTTGCACGTGAATTGCGTGAAGGTGGCTTCATGAAGATCGTGTCACTTGCTCCAGAAGTACTTTAATTTTTAGAAACAAACTAGTCCCCTAGCTTAAAGCTAGGGTGCCCTTATGGGCGTAAGAAAAATCAAGGAGAAACCTAATGTTTGTAAAAAAAGGCGACAAAGTTCGCGTAATCGCTGGTAAAGATAAGGGAACAGAAGCTGTTGTCCTTACTGCCCTTCCAAAAGTAAACAAAGTTATTGTTGAAGGTGTTAACATCGTTAAGAAACACCAACGTCCAACTAACGAGCTTCCTCAAGGTGGGATCATCGAAAAAGAAGCAGCTATCCACGTATCAAACGTTCAAGTTTTGGACAAAAATGGTGTAGCTGGTCGTGTTGGTTACAAATTTGTAGACGGTAAAAAAGTTCGCTACAACAAAAAATCAGGCGAAGTGCTTGATTAATCACGAAGGAAAGGAGAAGTATAATGGCAAATCGTTTAAAAGAAAAATATCTTAATGAAGTAGTTCCTGCTTTGACAGAACAATTCAACTACTCATCAGTGATGGCTGTGCCTAAAGTAGATAAGATCGTTTTGAACATGGGTGTTGGTGAAGCTGTATCAAACGCTAAAAGCCTTGAAAAAGCTGCTGAAGAATTGGCACTTATCTCAGGTCAAAAACCACTTATCACTAAAGCTAAAAAATCAATCGCCGGCTTCCGTCTTCGTGAAGGTGTTGCGATCGGTGCAAAAGTTACCCTTCGTGGTGAACGTATGTACGAATT
Source organism: Streptococcus pseudopneumoniae (assembly GCF_001076775.1). GTDB lineage: Bacteria > Bacillota > Bacilli > Lactobacillales > Streptococcaceae > Streptococcus > Streptococcus pseudopneumoniae_G. The sequence continues at coordinate 51,466 of NZ_JVGV01000020.1, read as the reverse complement.
CTTGGATAAATTGGTTTCAGTTTCACTTCCACGTGTACGTGACTTCCACGGTGTTCCAACAAAATCATTTGACGGACGCGGAAACTACACACTTGGTGTGAAAGAACAATTGATCTTCCCAGAAATCAACTTCGATGACGTTGACAAAACTCGTGGTCTTGACATCGTTATCGTAACAACTGCTAACACTGACGAAGAGTCACGTGCATTGCTTACAGGCCTTGGAATGCCTTTTGCAAAATAATATAGGAGGTAAATCTAATGGCTAAAAAATCAATGATTGCTAAGAACAAACGTCCAGCGAAGTTCTCTACTCAAGCTTATACTCGTTGTGAAAAATGTGGTCGTCCACATTCAGTTTACCGCAAATTTAAACTTTGCCGTGTTTGCTTCCGTGAATTAGCTTACAAAGGACAAATCCCTGGTGTAACAAAAGCATCTTGGTAATTTAAGATATCAAGGGCGTAAAAACTCCAAGTGAAAATAGGAAACTTGACGAAGAAACTGAAGTTTCTAGGAAAGTTTATCTTTTTCACACAGAGTTTAGCCCGGGTTCAATTGGGCTTGCCAATTTGAACACGAGCTACAGCTTTGGCAAAAAAGACCAATTCGCTTTGGAGCATCGCTCCTGCATCAAATTGCCTATTTTTGCTCTTGCTGTTACGCTCTTTGTATCATGTATTAACTAGCAAGTGCAACTTGCAAACTACTAGTAAGAGGAGAAAAACAAAATGGTTATGACTGACCCAATCGCAGACTTCTTAACTCGTATTCGTAACGCTAACCAAGCTAAACACGAAGTACTTGAAGTACCTGCATCAAACATCAAAAAAGGGATTGCTGAAATCCTTAAACGCGAAGGTTTTGTAAAAAACGTTGAAATCATCGAAGATGACAAACAAGGCATCATCCGTGTATTCCTTAAATACGGACCAAACGGTGAAAAAGTTATCACTAACTTGAAACGTGTTTCTAAACCAGGACTTCGTATCTACAAAAAACGTGAAGACCTTCCAAAAGTTCTTAACGGACTTGGAATTGCTATCCTTTCAACTTCTGAAGGTTTGCTTACTGATAAAGAAGCACGCCAAAAGAATGTTGGTGGGGAAGTTATCGCTTACGTTTGGTAATATTTAGCTCTCAATTTCTTTGTGACTCGTCGTTATCATCTCTTGCCTAACCCAAAGTTATGCCTGCGAGACGATGCCTAGATTCACTTTGGAATTGAAACCTAAATGTTCCTTTAAATCGAGGAATCGATTTAACCCCGTGAAAACTGGCCATTCTGGCCTGACAATTTAACAGGAGAAAATAAACATGTCACGTATTGGTAATAAAGTTATCGTGTTGCCTGCTGGTGTAGAAATCACTAACAATGACAACGTTGTAACTGTAAAAGGACCTAAAGGAGAACTTACTCGTGAGTTCTCAAAAGATATTGAAATCCGTGTGGAAGGTACTGAAGTAACTCTTCACCGTCCAAATGATTCAAAAGAAATGAAAACTATCCACGGAACTACTCGTGCCCTTTTGAACAACATGGTTGTTGGTGTATCAGAAGGATTCAAGAAAGAACTTGAAATGCGCGGGGTTGGTTACCGTGCACAACTTCAAGGATCTAAACTTGTTTTGGCTGTTGGTAAATCTCATCCAGACGAAGTTGAAGCTCCAGAAGGAATTACTTTTGAACTTCCAAACCCAACAACAATCGTTGTTAGCGGAATTTCAAAAGAAGTAGTTGGTCAAACAGCTGCTTACGTACGTAGCCTTCGTTCACCAGAACCATATAAAGGTAAAGGTATCCGTTACGTTGGTGAATTCGTTCGCCGTAAAGAAGGTAAAACAGGTAAATAATGTTGAGTGGTTGAGTCTCAACCACCAACCTATTTTCCAACTTTGTGCATAGCACACGATTTAAAACTAAAGAGGTGAAAACTGTGATTTCAAAACCAGATAAAAACAAACTCCGCCAAAAACGCCACCGTCGCGTTCGCGGAAAACTCTCTGGAACTGCTGATCGCCCACGTTTGAACGTATTCCGTTCTAATACAGGCATCTACGCTCAAGTGATTGATGACGTAGCGGGTGTAACGCTCGCAAGTGCTTCAACTCTTGACAAAGAAGTTTCAAAAGGAACTAAAACTGAACAAGCCGTTGCTGTCGGTAAACTCGTTGCAGAACGTGCAAACGCTAAAGGTATTTCAGAAGTGGTGTTCGACCGCGGTGGATATCTATATCACGGACGTGTGAAAGCTTTGGCTGATGCAGCTCGTGAAAACGGATTGAAATTCTAATAGGAGGACACTAGAAAATGGCATTTAAAGACAATGCAGTTGAATTAGAAGAACGCGTAGTTGCTGTCAACCGTGTTACAAAAGTTGTTAAAGGTGGACGTCGTCTTCGTTTCGCAGCTCTTGTTGTTGTTGGTGACCACAACGGTCGCGTAGGATTTGGTACTGGTAAAGCTCAAGAAGTTCCAGAAGCAATCCGTAAAGCAGTAGATGATGCTAAGAAAAACTTGATCGAAGTTCCTATGGTTGGAACAACAATCCCACACGAAGTTCTTTCAGAATTCGGTGGAGCTAAAGTATTGTTGAAACCTGCTGTAGAAGGTTCTGGAGTTGCCGCTGGTGGTGCAGTTCGTGCCGTTGTGGAATTGGCAGGTGTGGCAGATATTACATCTAAATCACTTGGTTCTAACACTCCAATCAACATTGTTCGTGCAACTGTTGAAGGTTTGAAACAATTGAAACGCGCTGAAGAAGTTGCTGCCCTTCGTGGTATTTCAGTTTCTGATTTGGCATAAGAAAGGGGATAAAATGGCTCAAATTAAAATTACTTTGACTAAGTCTCCAATCGGACGCATTCCATCACAACGTAAAACTGTTGTAGCACTTGGACTTGGCAAATTGAACAGCTCTGTTATTAAAGAAGATAACGCTGCTATCCGTGGTATGATCACTGCAGTATCTCACTTGGTAACAGTTGAAGAAGTAAACTAATGAATTTTTAGGGGATGTGCACTATACCATCCCCTAAAACTAGATATAGTCATCTATGATGACGTCGTATAGGCGAGTTGATGGGGGAGACAACCTTTTCTCCCTTATCGGCGCTAGCATTTTACAAAAGAGGAGAAAATAAAAATGAAACTTCATGAATTGAAACCTGCAGAAGGTTCTCGTAAAGTACGTAACCGCGTTGGTCGTGGTACTTCATCAGGTAACGGTAAAACATCTGGTCGTGGTCAAAAAGGTCAAAAAGCTCGTAGCGGTGGCGGAGTTCGCCTTGGTTTTGAAGGTGGACAAACTCCATTGTTCCGTCGTCTTCCAAAACGTGGATTCACTAACATCAACGCTAAAGAATACGCAATTGTGAACCTTGACCAATTGAACGTCTTTGAAGATGGTGCTGAAGTTACTCCAGTTGTTCTTATCGAAGCAGGAATTGTTAAAGCTGAAAAATCAGGTATTAAAATTCTTGGTAACGGTGAGTTGACTAAGAAATTGACTGTGAAAGCAGCTAAATTCTCTAAATCAGCTGAAGAAGCTATCACTGCTAAAGGTGGTTCAGTAGAAGTCATCTAAGAGAGGTGACCTATGTTTTTTAAATTATTAAGAGAAGCTCTTAAAGTCAAGCAGGTTCGATCAAAAATTTTATTCACAATTTTTATCGTTTTGGTCTTTCGTATCGGAACTAGCATTACAGTTCCTGGTGTGAATGCCAATAGCTTGAATGCTTTAAGTGGATTATCCTTCTTAAACATGTTGAGCTTGGTGTCAGGGAATGCCATGAAAAACTTCTCAGTTTTTGCTCTTGGTGTTAGCCCCTACATTACGGCCTCTATCGTTGTCCAACTCTTGCAAATGGATATTTTACCCAAATTTGTAGAGTGGGGTAAACAAGGGGAAGTAGGTCGAAGAAAATTAAATCAAGCTACTCGTTATATTGCTCTTGTTCTAGCCTTTGTGCAATCGATCGGGATTACAGCTGGTTTTAATACTTTGGCTGGAGCTCAATTGTTGAAAACAGCTCTTACTCCACAAGTCTTTATCATGATTGGTATCATCTTAACAGCTGGTAGTATGATTGTGACTTGGTTGGGAGAGCAAATTACAGATAAGGGATACGGAAATGGTGTTTCTATGATTATCTTTGCCGGGATTGTTGCCTCAATTCCAGAGATGATTCAGGGCATCTATGTGGACTACTTTGTGAACGTCCCAAGTAGCCGTATCAACTCATCCATCATTTTCGTAATCATTTTGATTATTACTGTATTGTTGATCATTTATTTTACAACTTATGTTCAACAAGCAGAATACAAAATTCCAATCCAATATACTAAGGTTGCACAAGGTGCTCCATCTAGCTCTTACCTTCCTTTGAAGGTAAACCCTGCTGGAGTTATCCCTGTTATCTTTGCAAGTTCGATTACTGCAGCGCCTGCGGCTATTCTTCAGTTTTTGAGTGCTACAGGTCATGATTGGGCTTGGGTAAGAACAGCACAAGAAATGCTGGCAACAACTTCACCAACTGGTATTGCTATGTATGCTTTATTGATTATTCTCTTTACATTCTTCTATACGTTTGTACAGATTAATCCTGAAAAAGCGGCAGAGAATCTACAAAAGAGCGGTGCCTATATCCACGGAGTTCGTCCTGGTAAAGGTACAGAAGAATATATGTCTAAACTTCTTCGTCGTCTTGCAACTGTTGGTTCTCTCTTCCTTGGTGTGATTTCTATTTTACCGATCGTAGCAAAAGATGTTTTCGGACTTTCAGAAGCAGTTGCTTTTGGAGGAACCAGTCTTTTGATCATTATCTCTACAGGTATTGAAGGAATCAAACAATTGGAAGGCTACCTATTGAAACGTAAGTATGTTGGTTTCATGGACAGAACAGAATAAAAGTAATTACTGAATCAGTAATTACTGAGGGAGTGGAGGTTTAACTCTAACATTTGTGAGAGTTTGGTCTCCCCTCTTCTATTTTGTTTTTAAATAGGGGTGAAAAGACTTTTTGCTTCTATTTAAAAATAAAATAAGGAGATCAAATCATGAATCTTTTGATTATGGGCTTACCTGGTGCAGGTAAGGGAACTCAAGCAGCAAAAATCGTAGAACAATTCCATGTTGCACATATCTCAACAGGTGATATGTTCCGCGCTGCAATGGCAAATCAAACTGAAATGGGTGTTCTTGCTAAGTCATACATTGACAAGGGTGAATTGGTTCCTGACGAAGTTACAAATGGAATCGTAAAAGAACGTCTTTCACAAGATGATATTAAAGAAACAGGATTCTTGTTGGATGGTTACCCACGTACAATCGAACAAGCTCATGCCTTGGACAAAACATTGGCTGAACTTGGCATCGAACTAGAAGGTGTTATCAACATAGAAGTGAATCCAGATAGCCTCTTGGAACGTTTGAGTGGTCGTATCATCCACCGCGTAACTGGAGAAACTTTCCACAAGGTCTTTAACCCACCAGTTGACTATAAAGAAGAAGATTACTACCAACGTGAAGATGATAAGCCTGAGACAGTCAAACGTCGTTTGGATGTGAATATTGCTCAAGGGGAACCAATCATTGCTCACTACCGTGCCAAAGGTTTGGTTCATGACATCGAAGGTAATCAAGATATCAATGATGTCTTCTCAGATATCGAAAAAGTATTGACAAATTTGAAATAAAGCGTTTTTCACACTTGCAAAAATCCGCTACAAATGTTATACTGAGATAGTCTGACTTATAATTGTTGTCTCTGTGTCTAGAGGCATCGAATCGAAATTTATGGAGGTGCTTTTGCGTGGCAAAAGACGATGTGATTGAAGTTGAAGGCAAAGTAGTTGATACAATGCCGAATGCAATGTTTACGGTTGAACTTGAAAATGGACATCAGATTTTAGCAACAGTTTCTGGTAAAATTCGTAAAAACTATATTCGTATTTTAGCGGGAGATCGTGTTACTGTCGAAATGAGTCCATATGACTTGACACGTGGACGTATCACTTACCGCTTTAAATAATCGAAAAACTTGGAGGGATAAGAAATGAAAGTAAGACCATCGGTCAAACCAATTTGCGAATACTGTAAAGTTATTCGTCGTAATGGTCGTGTTATGGTAATTTGCCCAGCAAATCCAAAACACAAACAACGTCAAGGATAAGATAGAAAGGAGAAAACATGGCTCGTATTGCTGGAGTTGACATTCCAAATGACAAACGCGTAGTAATCTCATTGACTTATGTTTATGGTATCGGACTTGCAACATCTAAGAAAATTTTGGCTGCTGCTGGAATCTCAGAAGATGTTCGTGTACGTGATCTTACATCAGATCAAGAAGATGCTATCCGTCGTGAAGTGGATGCAATCAAAGTTGAAGGTGACCTTCGTCGTGAAGTAAACTTGAACATCAAACGTTTGATGGAAATCGGTTCATACCGTGGTATCCGTCACCGTCGTGGACTTCCTGTCCGTGGACAAAACACTAAAAACAACGCTCGCACTCGTAAAGGTAAAGCTGTTGCGATTGCTGGTAAGAAAAAATAATATAGGAGGTAAAAGTCTTGGCTAAACCAACACGTAAACGTCGTGTGAAAAAGAATATCGAATCTGGTATTGCTCATATTCACGCTACATTTAATAACACTATTGTTATGATTACTGATGTGCATGGTAATGCAATTGCTTGGTCATCAGCTGGTGCTCTTGGTTTCAAAGGTTCTCGTAAATCTACACCATTCGCTGCTCAAATGGCTTCTGAAGCTGCTGCTAAATCTGCACAAGAACACGGTCTTAAATCAGTTGAAGTTACTGTAAAAGGTCCAGGTTCTGGTCGTGAGTCAGCTATTCGTGCGCTTGCTGCCGCTGGTCTTGAAGTAACAGCAATTCGTGATGTGACTCCAGTGCCACACAATGGTGCTCGTCCTCCAAAACGTCGCCGTGTATAATCATCGCATTACACTGCTTTTCGTTTAAGAGGGAGTAACTAAATGATCGAGTTTGAAAAACCAAATATAACAAAAATTGATGAAAATAAAGATTATGGCAAGTTTGTAATCGAACCACTTGAACGTGGCTACGGTACAACTCTTGGTAACTCTCTTCGTCGTGTACTTCTAGCTTCTCTACCAGGAGCAGCTGTGACATCTATCAATATTGATGGTGTGTTACATGAGTTTGACACAGTTCCAGGTGTTCGTGAAGACGTGATGCAAATCATTCTGAACATTAAAGGAATTGCAGTGAAATCGTACGTTGAAGACGAAAAAATCATCGAACTGGATGTTGAAGGTCCTGCTGAGGTAACAGCTGGTGACATTTTGACAGATAGCGATATTGAAATTGTAAATCCAGATCATTATCTCTTTACAATCGGTGAAGGTTCTTCCCTAAAAGCGACTATGACTGTTAACAGTGGTCGTGGATATGTACCTGCTGATGAAAATAAAAAAGATAATGCACCAGTTGGAACACTTGCTGTAGATTCTATTTATACACCAGTTACAAAAGTCAACTATCAAGTGGAACCTGCTCGTGTAGGTAGCAATGATGGATTTGACAAATTAACCCTTGAAATCTTGACAAATGGAACAATTATTCCAGAAGATGCTTTAGGGCTTTCAGCACGTATTTTGACAGAACATCTTGATTTGTTTACAAATCTTACTGAGATTGCTAAGTCAACTGAAGTGATGAAAGAAGCTGATACTGAATCTGACGACCGTATTTTGGATCGTACGATTGAGGAACTGGACTTGTCTGTGCGTTCATACAACTGTTTGAAACGTGCCGGTATCAATACTGTGCATGATTTGACAGAAAAATCTGAAGCAGAGATGATGAAAGTACGAAATCTTGGACGCAAGAGTTTGGAAGAAGTGAAACTCAAACTCATTGATTTGGGTCTTGGATTAAAAGATAAATAAAGGAGGAATAAATGGCTTACCGTAAACTAGGACGCACTAGCTCACAACGTAAAGCAATGCTTCGCGATTTGACAACTGACCTTTTGATCAACGAATCAATCGTGACAACTGAAGCTCGTGCTAAAGAAATCCGTAAAACTGTTGAAAAAATGATTACTCTAGGTAAACGTGGTGATTTGCATGCACGTCGTCAAGCAGCTGCTTTCGTACGTAATGAAATCGCATCTGAAAACTATGATGAAGCAACTGATAAGTACACTTCTACTACAGCACTTCAAAAATTGTTCTCAGAAATTGCACCTCGTTATGCTGAACGTAACGGTGGATACACTCGTATCCTTAAAACTGAACCACGTCGTGGTGATGCAGCGCCAATGGCGATCATCGAATTAGTATAAAATCATCAATTTTGTTGAGTGTTATGATGATGGAGTCTTGTGCTCTTAGTCTAGCTCTGGTCTACCGCTAGGATTTCGGTCCTAGCGGGAACACTCATCATAAGTTGGGATAGTAGACGCTTGTTTACGAAATTGTTTTTTTCTTAAGAACAACTTCGTAAGCAGGCGTTTTTGAGTATTTTAGTTAGAATTATGCTATACTATTTGAAAAGAATCCTGTTTAATGTTCAGGTTTCCTATTAAAAGAAGAATTGGAGTTTGCTTATGAAAGCGATTATAACTGTTGTTGGTAAAGATAAATCTGGAATTGTTGCAGGTGTTTCTGGTAAAATTGCAGAATTGGGTTTGAACATAGACGATATTTCTCAAACTGTCTTGGATGAATATTTCACGATGATGGCTGTCGTCTCTAGTGATGAAAAGCAAGATTTTACTTATCTTCGTAATGAATTTGAAGCTTTTGGGCAAACTTTGAATGTGAAAATTAATATTCAGAGTGCAGCAATTTTCGAAGCTATGTATAATATCTAGGAGGTGCACATGGATATTAGACAAGTTACTGAAACCATCGCCATGATTGAGGAGCAAAATTTCGATATCAGAACTATTACCATGGGAATTTCCCTTTTGGACTGTATCGATCCAGATATCAATCGTGCTGCGGAGAAAATTTATCAAAAGATCACGACAAAGGCGGCTAATTTAGTAGCAGTTGGGGATGAAATTGCAGCTGAGTTGGGAATTCCAATCGTTAATAAGCGTGTATCGGTGACTCCTATTTCTTTGATTGGTGCAGCGACAGATGCGACAGACTATGTGGTTCTGGCAAAAGCACTCGATAAGGCTGCGAAAGAGATTGGTGTGGACTTTATCGGTGGCTTCTCTGCCTTGGTACAAAAGGGTTATCAAAAGGGAGATGAGATTCTCATCAATTCTATTCCTCGTGCTTTGGCTGAAACGGACAAGGTCTGCTCGTCAGTCAATATCGGCTCAACCAAGTCTGGTATCAATATGACGGCTGTGGCAGATATGGGACGTGTTATCAAGGAAACGGCTAATCTATCAGATATGGGAGCGGCCAAGTTGGTTGTATTCGCTAATGCTGTTGAGGACAATCCATTTATGGCGGGTGCCTTCCATGGTGTTGGGGAGGCAGATGTTATCATCAATGTCGGAGTTTCTGGTCCTGGTGTGGTAAAACGTGCCTTGGAAAAAGTTCGTGGACAGAGCTTTGATGTAGTAGCCGAAACAGTTAAGAAGACTGCCTTCAAGATCACTCGTATCGGTCAATTGGTTGGTCAAATGGCCAGTGAGAGACTCGGTGTGGAGTTTGGTATTGTGGACTTGAGTTTGGCGCCAACTCCTGCTGTTGGAGATTCTGTTGCACGTGTCCTTGAAGAAATGGGGCTAGAAACAGTTGGTACGCATGGGACGACGGCTGCCTTGGCTCTCTTGAATGACCAAGTTAAGAAGGGCGGAGTCATGGCCTGCAACCAAGTTGGTGGTTTGTCTGGTGCCTTTATCCCTGTTTCAGAAGATGAAGGAATGATTGCTGCAGTGCAAAATGGCTCTCTTAATCTGGAAAAACTAGAAGCTATGACGGCTATCTGTTCTGTTGGTTTGGATATGATTGCCATTCCGGAGGATACACCTGCTGAAACCATTGCGGCTATGATTGCAGACGAAGCTGCAATTGGTGTCATTAACATGAAAACTACGGCTGTTCGTATTATTCCAAAAGGAAAAGAAGGCGATATGATTGAGTTTGGTGGCCTATTAGGTACTGCACCTGTTATGAAGGTCAATGGGGCTTCGTCTGTCGATTTCATCTCTCGCGGTGGACAAATTCCAGCACCAATTCATAGTTTTAAAAATTAAGAAAATAGGAGAAATTTTAAGTTCTATTTAAGGTTGGCTGTGTATACTATAATCATTAAATAAAGACCTCCTAATATTATTTGAAACAGATAACACTGATTTAGTTTGAATTTGATTTTCATCTAATATCTTTATTTAATAGAACTCCTAAACTTTTTCATAATAATCTCCTGCAAAAGTCGCCTGTCTGGGTGGCTTTTGTTTTATCATCCATGATATAATAGAAGCAAACGGAGGACGGAAAATGGTAAAAGTACGATTGTATTTGGTACGTCATGGCAAGACTATGTTTAACACGATTGGTCGCGCGCAAGGTTGGAGCGATACTCCCTTAACAGCTGAAGGTGAACGAGGGATTCAAGAATTAGGAATCGGTTTGCGCGAATCTGGTCTACAGTTTGAGCGTGCTTATTCGAGTGATTCTGGGCGCACCATTCAGACAATGGGAATTATCCTTGATGAACTTGGCTTGCAGGGAAAAATCCCTTATCGCATGGACAAGCGTATCAGAGAATGGTGTTTCGGTAGTTTTGACGGAGCTTATGATGGTGATCTTTTCATGGGCATTATTCCTCGTATCTTTAATGTGGACCACGTTCACCAATTGTCTTATGCTGAACTGGCTGAGGGTTTGGTAGAGGTCGATACAGCTGGTTGGGCTGAAGGCTGGGAAAAACTCAGTGGCCGAATTAAGGAAGGCTTTGAAGCGATTGCCAAAGAAATGGAAGAGCAGGGTGGGGGCAATGCCCTCGTTGTCAGCCACGGAATGACTATTGGAACCATTGTTTATCTAATTAATGGTATGCATCCGCATGGTCTAGATAATGGTAGCGTGACGATACTTGAATATGAGGACGGCCAGTTTAGCGTAGAAGTTGTCGGCGACCGTAGTTACCGAGAACTAGGACGTGAGAAGATGGAAGAGACAAATAGTTAATAGAAGTTAGCTCCAAATGGGGGCTAATTTTTTATGCTGCTACATAATCTGGATTTGCGATTCAGTCTTTCTTTGTCATACAAGCCTAAAAGAACATTTCTCGTCTTTCAAATTCCCTCAAAAATGGTATAATAGTAACATCACAAAATTGGAGAGAGACCATGAGTTTTTACAATCATAAAGAAATTGAGCCTAAGTGGCAGGGCTACTGGGCAGAACATCATACATTTAAGACAGGAACAGATGCATCAAAACCGAAGTTTTATGCTCTTGATATGTTCCCTTATCCGTCTGGAGCGGGTCTGCACGTAGGACACCCAGAAGGCTATACAGCGACAGATATCCTCAGCCGTTACAAACGTGCGCAAGGTTACAATGTCCTTCACCCAATGGGCTGGGATGCCTTTGGTTTGCCTGCAGAGCAATACGCTATGGATACAGGGAATGACCCAGCAGAATTTACAGCGGAAAATATTGCCAACTTTAAACGTCAAATCAATGCGCTTGGATTTTCTTACGACTGGGATCGTGAAGTCAACACAACAGATCCAAACTACTACAAGTGGACTCAATGGATTTTCACTAAGCTTTACGAAAAAGGCTTAGCCTATGAAGCGGAAGTGCCAGTAAACTGGGTGGAAGAATTGGGAACAGCCATTGCCAACGAAGAGGTTCTTCCTGACGGAACTTCTGAGCGTGGAGGCTATCCAGTTGTCCGCAAACCAATGCGCCAATGGATGCTCAAAATCACTGCCTATGCAGAGCGCTTGCTTAATGACTTGGATGAGTTGGATTGGCCAGAATCTATCAAGGACATGCAACGCAACTGGATTGGTAAATCAACTGGTGCCAATGTAACATTCAAAGTTAAGGGAACAGACAAGGAATTCACAGTCTTTACCACTCGTCCGGACACCCTTTTCGGTGCGACTTTCACTGTCTTGGCTCCTGAGCATGAACTAGTAGATGCTATCACAAGTCCAGAGCAAGCAGAGGCTGTAGCAGCTTACAAACACCAAGCCAGCCTCAAGTCTGACTTGGCTCGTACTGACCTTGCCAAAGAAAAAACAGGAGTTTGGACTGGTGCTTATGCCATCAATCCTGTCAATGGAAAGGAAATTCCAATCTGGATTGCGGACTATGTTCTTGCTAGTTATGGAACGGGTGCGGTAATGGCTGTACCTGCTCATGACCAACGTGACTGGGAATTTGCTAAACAGTTTGACCTTCCAATCGTAGAAGTACTTGAAGGTGGAAACGTTGAAGAAGCTGCCTACACAGAAGATGGACTTCATGTCAATTCAGACTTCCTAGATGGATTGAACAAAGAAGATGCTATTGCTAAGATTGTGGCTTGGTTGGAAGAAAAAGGCTGTGGACAAGAGAAAGTTACCTACCGTCTCCGCGACTGGCTCTTTAGCCGTCAACGTTACTGGGGTGAACCAATCCCAATCATTCATTGGGAAGATGGAACTTCAACAGCTGTTCCTGAAAATGAATTGCCACTTGTCTTGCCTGTAACCAAGGACATCCGTCCTTCAGGTACTGGGGAAAGTCCGCTAGCTAACTTAACAGACTGGCTTGAAGTGACTCGTGAAGATGGCGTTAAGGGTCGTCGTGAAACAAACACCATGCCACAATGGGCTGGCTCAAGCTGGTACTACCTCCGCTATATTGACCCGCACAATACTGAGAAATTGGCTGATGAGGACCTCCTCAAACAATGGTTGCCAGTAGATATCTACGTGGGTGGTGCAGAGCATGCTGTACTTCACTTGCTTTATGCTCGCTTCTGGCACAAATTCCTCTATGACCTCGGTGTCGTTCCAACTAAGGAACCATTCCAAAAACTCTTTAACCAAGGGATGATTTTGGGAACTAGCTACCGTGCCCACCGTGGGGCTCTTGTGGCAACTGATAAGGTTGAAAAACGTGACGGTTCTTTCTTCCATGTGGAAACAGGAGAAGAATTGGAGCAAGCACCAGCCAAGATGTCTAAATCGCTCAAGAACGTTGTCAACCCAGACGATGTTGTGGAACAATACGGTGCCGACACCCTTCGTGTCTATGAAATGTTCATGGGGCCACTTGATGCTTCAATTGCTTGGTCAGAAGAAGGTCTGGAAGGAAGCCGTAAGTTCCTTGACCGTGTTTACCGTTTGATTACAAGTAAGGAAATTGTTGCGGAAAACAATGGTGCCCTTGACAAGATTTATAACGAAACCGTTAAATCTGTTACTGAGCAAATCGAGTCTATGAAATTCAACACAGCTATTGCCCAACTCATGGTCTTTGTCAACGCGGCTAACAAGGAAGACAAACTCTATGTAGACTACGCCAAAGGCTTTATTCAATTGATTGCTCCATTTGCACCTCACTTGGCAGAAGAGCTCTGGCAAACTGTTGCAGCAACAGGTGAATCAATCTCTTACGTGGCTTGGCCAACATGGGACGAAAGTAAATTGGTTGAAGACGAAATCGAAATCGTCGTCCAAATCAAAGGAAAAGTCCGTGCTAAACTCATGGTCGCTAAAGACTTATCACGTGAAGAATTACAAGAAATTGCTCTCGCTGACGAAAAAGTCAAAGCAGAAATTGACGGTAAGGAAATCGTGAAAGTGATTAGTGTACCAAATAAATTGGTTAATATTGTTGTAAAATAACCAATTTATTTGCTGATTTCCAACCTCAAACAGTTTCCCAAACTGTTTGAGCCAACTAAACTCGTTAATATCGTTGTGAAATAAGATAGGAATCCTTCAGAGTAGAATCTGGAGGATTTTTAAATGAAAAATATAATTCTGTTTCCATCATCTCACCACTTAACCTTTTATTTTAACCACTTATCTAAAAAGTCGATTTTTCTGTCATTATTTTTGTTAAACTAGTGAGATAAAAGGAGGAAAGAAATATGATTTTACAAGCTAAACATTTGACTAAACGGTACGGCACTCATATGGCTGTCGATGATATTCAGTTAGAGTTTGAAAAAGGAAGTTTCAATGCTATTTTGGGTCCCAATGGTGCAGGTAAATCAACCACTATTTTCATGTTAATCGGCTTGAAAAAGCCGACACAAGGTCAGATTCGCTATGCGCCAAATACGAAAATCGGAGTTGTTTTTCAAGCTAGTGTACTAGATGAGATGTTAACGGTTAGGGAAAATCTCACGATTCGTGCTCAACAGTATAAGGAGATTGCAGCAAGTCGTGTGGATGATTTGATCCATCAACTGGGCTTGACTGCTTTCCAGAAACAACTATATGGGACTTTGTCAGGTGGACAAAAACGTCGGGTTGATATTGCGCGTGCTCTTCTTTCGCGACCAGATATTCTTTTCTTGGATGAACCAACGACAGGTCTTGATATTCAGACTCGCAAATCCATCTGGGATCTTCTGTATCGACTACAAAAGGATGAAGGGATGACTATTATCTTAACGACTCATTATTTGGATGAAGCGGATGAAGCGGATCAGATCTATATCGTTGATCATGGGAAAGTGATTGCGCAAGGTTCTGCGACTAAGATTAAAAGTCAGTATGCATCTAATATCCTAAAAATTCGTTTTAAAGAAATAACCGATTTAGAAAAATTGCTACGGACTGGGATGGTAGTAGAGAAAGAAAATAAGTTTGAATATCTTTTTTATCCAAGAACGTCACTGGAAGCTATTGAATATTTGGCAAAAGTTCGAGAAGAAATTGATTCTTTTGAGTTTCGCCCAGGTACCATGGATGATGCCTTTATTGCACTTACAGGAAGAGAGGTTCGCTAATGTTAGCTTTATTGAAACGGAATTTTATCTTATATTTTCGTAATCGTTCAGGAGTATTTTTCTCATTATTGGGGGCATTGATTTCCTTCCTGCTTTATATCATTTTTTTGCAGAAGAACTTGACGGATGCTTGGACCCAACTCCCTGAAAATACGAAGCTTTTAAATAACTGGCTGATGGGTGGGACCTTGGCTGTGACTGGGATTACAACCAGTTTTACGGCTCTTACACAAATGGTACAGGATCGTGAAAATCAAGTAGATCAAGATCTTTTCTTGACAGATTTAGGTAGCTGGGGCTTACAGGTGTCCTATCTAATCAGCAGTATTATCATTTCTTTTGTCATGCAGGTGTTTATGTTTGCTGTTATGAGCCTTTATTTTAAAGAAAGTCCAGTTATCAGTCATTTACCGGAAATTACTTTGATTATGCTGTTAAGTAGTCTGCTTTCAAGTGTGGTAAATATTCTCTTGATTTATCGTTTTCAATCTGTAGATAGTCTTGGGAAACTGGCAACTATAGTGGGGACTGCTTCTGGATTTTTGGTAGGAACTTATATCCCCATTGGAGTATTACCTGAGTTTGCACAGATTATCATGAAGTGTACCCCTGCAACTTATATTGCTTCTCTCTATCGACAAATTTTAATGAAAGAGCGGTTAGAGACTGCATTTACAGGAAATAGCAGTCTGTTACAGGAATTTCAAGAAAAAATGGGAATTCAAATCAACTGGCAAGAACTATTGACAAAGGAAGAGACATACTTTATAGTGGTTATTATCAGTCTTGTCGCTATTTTTCTTTGGCTTTTATTTGTTAAAGTGTTTAGCAAGAGAAAATAAAGGTATATTGGAGAGAAAATGAAGATTCGTTTTGAAATGAAGACAGAGTTTTCAGAAAAGGACCCACATATTGTAATTCAAGCAGCTCAGTTAACTGACCAAGCAAGGGAAGTTATGGAGTATTTAGAACAATTTTCAACAACCAATCAGGTGGCCATTCCTATTCGGGCGGATGATTATCTGGTTATGGTGAAGATTGAGGATATTATTCTAGCTGATATTGATAAGAATTTATTAACCATTTATACGGTAGACGGGATTTATAAAACGAAGGAAACATTGATAAACTTTCAGAATCGGATTAATCGGCGTAACTTTATACAGATATCACGTCATTCAATTATAAACATTGACCACTTAGAATCGTTATCAGATAGTTTTTCAGGGAACATGATGGCTAAAATGACTCGGGGCATCAAATCTAGTGTGAGTCGGAAATACGTTAAGTCCTTAATGAATTATCTAGGTTTATAGGAGAAAATCATGAAACGATTAATTGATTATTTTGTATCGGGAATGCGCACGGCTTCCTTCTTTTATTTGAGTATGATGTTATTAGCGCAGTGTTATCCAAGCGTTACCTATCCTACACCAATGGTAAAAAATATTCTAGCTCTGTTTTTAATGGGTGGAATTATGGGGGTATTGACTTTAATACTTGAAAAGCTAGAGTTTCTTGCTTTTAGTATACGTGTAGGAGTTCATTTATTAGTTACAGCTACTGTCTTAGTATTGACCTCTCTATTTTTTGGCTGGGGTTCAGTTTTATGGAGCCCTCTGCTTTGGTTCTTTTTCTTGTTAATTTATGGATTGATATGGTTGTATCAAATCTGGCGAACTCATAAACTCACACAACAAATTAATCAAGCCTTAGAGGATAAAAGACAGAAAACGGGTCACTAATATAGTTTTGAGGATGAAGCTTGAAGACAGTGCCAGTTTCCAAAGAGAACAATTTGTGATATAGTATTTTCAGCGTAAAACAAGGAGAAGAAAAATGCCAGTAAACGAATATGGTCAGATGATTGGGGAGTCAATGGAAGGTTATACACCAGGTGAATTGCCTTCTATTGATTTCTTAGAAGGGCGTTATGCTCGAATAGAAGCTCTTTCGGTGGAAAAGCATGCGGAGGATTTATTAGCTGTTTATGGCCCTGATACGCCTCGGGAGATGTGGACTTACCTCTTTCAGGAGCCAGTAGCAGACGTGGAGGAACTGGTCAGCCTTTTAAATCAGATGTTGGCTCGTAAGGACCGTTTTTACTATGCCATCATAGACAAGGAAACTGGTAAGGCTTTGGGAACTTTTTCTCTCATGCGCATTGATCAGAATAACCGAGTGATAGAAGTGGGGGCGGTCACTTTTTCTCCAGAGCTCAGGGGAACACGGATAGGAACTGAAGCCCAGTATCTCCTCGCTCGCTATGTCTTTGAAGAGCTGAACTATCGTCGCTATGAGTGGAAATGCGATGCTCTTAACCTGCCATCAAGACGAGCTGCGGAGCGTTTGGGATTTGTCTATGAAGGAACCTTCCGTCATGCAGTCATTTATAAGGGGCGTACGAGGGATACGGATTGGTTGTCTATGATTGATAAGGACTGGCTTCAAGTCAAAGCTCGATTGGAAGCATGGTTGGATCCTGAAAATTTTGATAACAATGGACGACAGTACAAGAGCTTGAGAGAGCTTTAAGAGGTGTTGACATGATCACTATTAAAAAGCAAGAAATTGTCAAGTTAGAGGATGTTTTGCATCTCTATCAGGCTGTCGGTTGGACAAATTATACCCATCAACCAGAGATGCTGGAGCAGGCCTTATCTCATTCATTAGTAATTTATCTGGCACTTGATGGTAATGCTGTAGTGGGCTTGATTCGTTTGGTTGGAGATGGTTTTTCATCAGTATTGGTTCAGGATTTAATCGTTTTACCTAGCTATCAGCGCCAAGGGATTGGTAGTGCCCTAATGAAAGAGGCTTTAGAGGATTACAAAGATGCCTATCAAGTCCAGCTGGTAACAGAACAGACAGAAAGAACCTTGGGCTTCTATCGTTCTATGGGCTTTGAAATCTTATCCACCTATAATTGTATAGGAATGATTTGGATAAACAGAGAAAAATAATAAAACTTGTTTTTTCTTAAGCAAAGTTTAAGGATGGTCTAGTATCATATAGTCATTAAATAAAGACCTCCTAACTTTATTTAATGAAATCCTAAAACTTTTTTTCATCATAATCTCCTAATGAAGTCACCCAATCAGGTGGCTTTTTTTGGCGTGGGTAGGTGCTGGAGATGGAGATTTTTTCAGAATGGTAGAATTTGAGAAAAGTTAAGCTAGTTTTAAGCTTCGTCTTGTATCATATAGTCATTAAATAAAGACCTCCTAACTTTATTTAATAAAATCCTAAACTTTTCTTTTTCATAATAATCTCCCTTAACTCCACCCAATCAGGTGGAGTTTTTTTGCTCTATTTCAGGCTTTTGGAGACTATTCTAAAAATCATTTTCCGATATTTTCAGGTATTTTTCGGATTTTGGTCGGGGAATTGGCGGGGACTTTTTGAGGTTGTGGCGGGGACTTTTTTAGCGAATGTGACTAAGAAATAGGTCTGTTGTCGCTTCAGCAAGTTCGTCCTCAACTTGGTTATAACGATCGGTCATATAGACTTTTGTATGGCCCAGCGCCTGGCTTAGTTGCTCAAGTGGAACTCCTGCAATAATGCTTTGAGTCGTGAAGAAGTGGCGCATCATGTGAGGTGTTACATGCAATCCTGTTACTTCATTCACTAGATTGAAGTTTCTATTTAACTGGTTTGGATTGATGAGACCACCTTTTTCGTTCAGGGTGATATAATCTTTTTGTTGTTCCTTGATAATCCCTAACTTTCGCTTAATTTTAGAAGCTTCAGCTATCAGATAATAGATAAGGTCTGTCCCGATATCATCAAGGCAGACGTAGCGCTCCGATTCCTTCGTTTTAAGACCTCCTTTCCCTTTTAAGGTCTGGTTGCTTCGGCTATCTCTAAGATGCAGTATAGCCCGTCCACTATCGTTCTGAGTCACGTCCATTGGACGCAACCCAAAGACTTCCCCTCTCCTTAGTCCAAAAATGGTAAGATAGGTAAGAGCGTAGAATTCTTTTGGCATGATTTCTTTAGCCTTAGAAATCCAAGACTTGAACTCTTTCAGTGAAATTTTCTTATTCGTGGCAGGGATATCACTCTGGCCAATGAATACACCTTTCAAACGATTTGAGAGTAGGTTTCCATTTTTCACGGCATCGTTTAGCAATGCCATGAAGCTGGAATTGAGGGTTTGAACAGTGTATCTGGTATGATTCTGCAACTTTTCAGCGATAAATAGTTCATACTCATTTCTATCCAAATTTTTAAGCAGAACAGAACCAAACTTTGGTTTGATGTGGTTCTTATAAAGATTGTCATTGAGGTAGTAGGAAGTGTCATTCCAGCGCCCTGTTGATAATCTCTTTTCCGAATAAATATCCCAATACTGATCAAGTGTTAGATTCGTATTGATACCCAATTCCTGATCGTGGATTTGTTGCTCAATCTCTGTCAAGGCTGCACGAGCTTGTGGAAGGGTTGTGAGACCACTTTTAGTAATCTCTTTCTTTTTACCACGAAAATAGAAAGAGCGTCTGATATAGTAGCGCTTGCCTTTAGCAGTCTCGTAGTAATAGATATTTGGGTATTTTGTTTTATTGTATTTCATTGTATTCTCCTTGTTTATTAGCTTCTGGACAAGGTCTAAACGTTGAGAATATTGACATCACCCCTTTCATGGTGTAAAATAGAATATAGAAAAGAGGCCTTTTTAATGGCTGATTTTTTATAAGGGTAAGCTTCACAATCAAACTTTGGCGAGGGCGATTGTGGGGCTTTTTTTATTTTCTGAATAGTTTGTATAGTTTATACAAACTCCAAGCTGTCAAAGGGACTGCAAGGAATGGAGCGATTGGAATACCAACAACTCCAAAAAAGACTAAGAAAATATACAGTGCTGAAAATATGATTTTATTGGCAGGAAGTTTTTTCTTAGGAGATGTTTCTGAAAGATTAATCTCATTTACTATATCAGCGAAACTGTCACTAACAATATTTTGTTCAATATGTTCAGCTTCAGTTGTTTTAGTTTCAATAGATTCAGTTTTAGTAACTTCTTTATTGGAAATGTTATCATCAATTATCTCAGATGATTCGCTCTGAATTACTTCTTTTTGTGAAGAATCAACAATGGTAAGGTAAATTTCAAAACCAACATCCAAGTCATTATTTGTGACAACTTTTTCTTCATACTCGTCCCATTCTTTATATGGACCGCCTTTTATCTCACATTCTATTAGGAAATGATATCTTTCATCATCAAAATATTTACGGATAGATTTAGCAACTGTTGCAGGGACGTATCCTACATGATTATCAAAAATCAAAACTTTTATAGCATTGGAATCATATTTATTATCCGTTTCTGGAATGAGTTCAATATTAAAAATATCTAAATCTCGATACTTAAAGACTTTTAGACCGTATTCTTCAACTTCTTCCTTGATTTCCTTAGCTGATAAATCGCCATAGTATTTTGAATACTCTGGAATCCCATTGTCTTCAGCAATCATATTGCAAGCTTCTTTTACTGCTTTTTTATATTTTGTCACTCCAGCGACTCTGAATAATATTTTTTCAACAGTCTTTTGCATATATTTTCCCTCTATATAAATATCTTCAATGCTATTTTTAATTTACTAATGCTAAGTATTCCTCTTTTACCATGATTTCATTTGTCATAGTTTTAAGATTGTAGTAGGACATGAATTTGAGGTAATCAAACTCTGTAGGGTCTTCTAAGCTTTCTATCGCGTCTTTTACGAGATGATGGATCATCATTCTATCAGCTTCGTTTTCACATCGTAGGCGAGCGATCTGGTACTCTGAGCGTGTGTGGTCCTTGTGGCCCAGTTCATGAAGTAGGACCTTAACTCTCTCTTTTTTGCTGAGCTTACTCGACAGGAAAGCTGTATTGGTTTCTTTTTCATAAAATCCAAGTTCATCTGGCATTAGATTGCCGTCAAAATCGATAATACGAACCTGAAAATGACTTATAATTTCTTTTTCAGTCACTAAGCAATACCTCTAATCACCAGCTTCCTTCAGATAACCTTCAATGATAGACTGGATGATTTTCTTCTTTTCGTCTGTTAATTCTCGCCCGCCGAACATCATGACATTTGATGCCATTTCTTCAACGTTTAGAGTCTTACCTTCCCATTTGTAGTCATGACTACCAGCGATTGCTGGGTTATCCGTGCGACCGAGTAGATAATCTGTGGACACGTTGAAGTAGTCAGCAATCATTGAAACTCGTTCAACATTTGGAGTGGATTTCTTCATGTTATAAATTGTATTTCTGCTAAAACCTAGTTTTTCTTCAAGTTTATTTAATGAAATACCTTGTTTGTCAGCCAATTCTTTTATTTTTTCAAATGTGAAAAACATTGATACATCAACCTTTCTAAGGCATGACAAAAAATATTTAATAAATTTACTACAAAACCGTTGACAAAGTTTAATAAATTTACTACAATAGTTTTTGTAAGCTAAAGAGTTAGCGAACAAGACAACTAAAAAATAAAGCCTAATGAAACTGATTGGCGTCCGTTTTATAGGTAGAACCTTACTTTTTAGTAAGTCTTTTCTCTATGTTTTGATTTTAATAAATTTATTTATCAATGTCAAGAAATTCGCTAACTTTTTAGATAATTTTTTAAAAAGAAAGGAGAGAAAGATGAGCAATTTATCAAAAAAATCATTACCAATCCAAGATTTAGAAATCAAGATTAGTAGTGATTCTAGTGTTCCACACGTTATTTTGAATGGAATTGATTTCCGAGCTGAGGGTATCGGCCTTAAATCTATCAAAATCATTTGGGGGACTAAGGGAGGGGAAATCCCAGAATCTCTCATCCAAATTGACTATATAGATGCTCGTGAACAGCTACACGAAGCAACTGTTAAGCAATCATTTCAAAATACTTTACTTAAATAGCTCTGGGTTTGTTACAAGATTAGTAATGATTTGTGAGGCGGTTTGAGATAGGAAGTTTAGAGAAAACACACCTACTTTTTCAGCGACACTCTTGGTTTCTCTCCAAACTTTAGGACTCCTCACTGAATCAAGAAACTGATGCCCTTTGTAAGTCATGCCATGAACAAAAGCAATATACAAAGAATTTGAACCGTCAAAGGTCGGAGACCAATTTATAAAACCAGCTTCTGATAGTAACTTACAGTGATAAACAATAGTATTTGTCTCATACTTGTTAGCTCTTTTAAACTTCGAGTTACTAGAGAAAACAAACGGCTCTGGATATTGATGCAATTCTTCAATGTCTAGCAAAATATCTCTTACTAGTTCTGGTTCAAATTTCATGTTACATCTCCGAGTTTTATTTACATTATATCAAATTTAGAAAGGAAGAATATGAGTAAAGAACTAAAAATCATCAAGGCTAAAATCAAAACTCGTTTGATTGAGCTGGATATGACTCAAGCTGAGTTGGCAAAACAAGTATTTGTAACACCATCGGTCATTTCAGAACTGCTGAAGTATGGCAAAGGAAGTGATTATGTGAAAGAAAAAGTCATAGATATTTTGGGTATTGAAAACCCTTGGAGAAATCACTAAGAGGTCCATACATGCAAGTAAAAATAATACAGAATTGGCAGAAGAAAAATCATCAACTGAGTCAGATGATGATCGACAGTCTTGAGGGACTAGATGTTTGGGAAACTATTTTAACACTGGGGAAAGTAAGGAAAGGAATATTATGAACAACGCAGCGCAAAAAGTAACACGTATTGACAAAGATGCTTGGGATATTGCTACGGAGCTGGCGAACGAGTACGGAGTATCTATTTGTCACATCATCAGCGAGAGCGTCCGCTACTGTGCAGAGAATGCCGAATTTAAGGAGATGGACGTTGTCGTTAAACGATTGGTAGTCGGCAGTAAGGTGCTTGAGTAGGAGGGTGGAGATGAACGAAAAGAAACAAAATAACGATCTTATCAAAGAAATCATTGAGAAACATTTTGAAAATATGGTTGACGATGTTTTGGCACACACTGAAACCTATTATGAGGCTTTGGGTGCTATTAGTTCCATCAAGGGATGCAATATTCCTGACATGATTCGCCTAGCTGATTGTTTGAGGAAGGCTATCAGAAAACGTGCTATGCAACAAAAAACACCTAATCATAAAGACTAGGTGCTAGAGGAGAAGACTATGAACGAACTAGTATGGTTTTACTTTGCTGTCATAATCAATCTTATCATTGGCTTTGCTACATACTACGCTAGCAAAATAGATAGAAAAAAGCGCATCGATGAATACAAGAAGAGACAAGAGGAGGAGATAGAAAGAGTTAGAAAGAAATTTAATTTATGATTTCTTAGAGGTCTTTTGGATAAATTTCTTCTTTAGGTTTTGATTGTGACTATTTGCTTTATCAGCTATTTTTAAAGCCTTGTCCAAATCAACCTCGCCTGCTAAAACTTTGTAGGCAAGATCATTCACCTTCATAGCCTTGTCGGTTTCGGTATCGAGTTGAGACACTTTCTCAAGTTCTTGCAACCGTAATTCATGAGCTTGCTTGACTTTTTCAAGTTCCAAAGCATGCTGTTGTTTGAGGGTATCTATCTGATAATGAAATTCTTTTTCAAGTTTTTCTACGATATGTGAATGTTCTTTAGCTTGTTTTTCAATCTCAGCTTTATTGTTAGCTTTTGATGCGACATATGACCATAACCCTGAGATTATTGCAAGAATGACACTAATTGCAGGTTGAATAAGAACTTGATATTCCATAAGATTTCTCCAATCATTTTTATTTTATTATACCAAATTTAGAAAGGAATGTTATGAACGAAATTTTTAACTTTCACGGACAGGAAGTCCGTACTTTGACAATCGATGATGAGCCTTGGTTCGTTGGGAAGGATGTTGCAGATATTTTGGGGTATGCTAAACCTCTGGATGCAATTTCTCGGCACGTTGATGAAGATGACTCCGTGAAATACGGACTCACCGACAATTTAGGTCGAACACAAAATACTATCATCATCAATGAATCTGGTCTCTACTCTCTCATTCTTTCAAGTAAGCTTCCACAAGCGAAAGAATTTAAACGATGGGTGACATCAGAGGTCTTGCCAGCTATTCGCAAGCAGGGTGGTTTCATCCGTGAGGACTTGGACGAGGATGCCTTTATCGCTCTATTTACTGGACAAAAGAAATTGCGTGAGCAGCAGGCGACCATGCTGGAAGATATTGACTATCTCAAGAGTGAGCAACCGATTCATCCGAGCTATGCTCAATCACTACTGAAGAAGCGTAAGGCTCGTGTAGTAGCTTGCTTGGGTGGCATTGACAGTCCAGCATATGCAGATAAAATCTTTGCTCAATCAGTATTCAGACAAGCTGAGATTGATTTCAAGGATCACTTCAATATTAGTCGCTATGACTTGCTACCGAAAAAGTTTGCAGATGCAGCCTTGGCCTATTGGATGACTTGGGAGCCAAGCACCAATACCAAGATGAAAATCATGAAATTGAACGCATTTGACGAAATTTAGAAAGGGTAAAAGATGGATAATGTTCTACTTTCATTAACGGACTGGATCAAATCCATTATCAAGGACACGATCACAAGGTTGGTTGAAATAGAAAAAGATAGTGACCACTATCCTGAATTGATGGATGTAGGCACTACTTGCGAATTTCTAGGAATCAACTATGACACATTTTCAAATAATTATCGTTACATGAAGGGATTTCCAAAAGAACTCCCTGGTAAGAAATGGTCAAAAAGAGCCATCAAAGAATGGCTCTCTAATCAAATATAATAACTTTACTAAAAGGCTTCTGGACAAGGTCTTAGCAAAATTATTTGACTATATTATAGCACAAAAAGAGGATAAGGAGATAAAAATGTTTGAACCACCGATTTTAGACCAGTTGATGGGAGTTGGAGCTTTGCTGATTGGATTTGCAGGGGCTTGCCGTCATATCAAATTGCAGGAACAACGCAAGGAAGAAGAAAGACGAGAAGAGCAAGAATTTGCGTCTATGATTATCCAAGGGTATAACCATGCATACGAACGTGGTAGAGAGGCAGAGCGTCAAGAAATTCGCAAGAATATTCGTCGTCCGTTCAAGGGATTTACCTACGACAATGAACCGCCTGTAGGCTTGCGTCCTGAGCCGTTAGCTTTGCCAGAACCTAAACAGTCTGCAATCAGATTTTTGTAATGAGGAGGTCAGGAAATGGAAGAATTGATTGAATGGCTGTCGTGGCATGAGAGAGTGAATATTGAAATGATGTCGTCTGATGAAGAAAAGTCTGATTTTGAACTATATTTAGAGGACGAGAACAGGAAAATTTCACTTATCAAAGAATACCTAACCGACTATGAAAAACTAGCCAAGGACTACCGTGATGTGGTCTCTGAAAATAAGCTGTTAAAAGTTGATAAGATGGCGCTAGATGGGATGCACATCTATGAGGATATGCGGATGAAATACCGTGCGAATCGCAGGAAGTGGGGGGCTCGGTATGTCTGAAATCAAGTGGATAAAAATCACAACGGATATTTTTGACGATGAAAAGATGTGTCTAATTGATGCCTTGCCTGATCGTGACGCAATTATTGTAATCTGGATCAAACTTATAACACTAGCAGGCAAATTGAATACAAAAGGCGTACTAGCCATTTCTAAAAACATTGTATACACCGATGAAATGCTTGCACAAACGTTCCACCGTCCGTTGAATACAGTTCGTATGGCTCTTGAGGTTTTTGAAAAGTTTGGAATGGTTGAAAAAAACGATGGAGTGATAATGTTACCCAATTGGGAGAAACATCAGAACATTGACGGCATGGAAAAAATAAAAGAGCAAAATCGAAATAGAGCAGCACGTCACCGACAAAAACAGAAATTACTTGCACAGAACAACGAAAGTAACGTTACTGATAACGTTATGGATAACGTTATGGATAACGTTACAGTAACGCATGGTAACGCACTAGATAAAGAATTAGATAAAGATATAGAGATAAATAATAATAAGGTGATGATTAGTTCCAGCCTTTCTGAAAATTTGAAAAATAGCGGAATTCATCTAACTGATAAGTCGCATCAACAGTTACTTGATTATGTGGGACTTGATGGAATGAGTTTCGATATGTTGAACCGTGCAGTTGAGAAAACTTCTGGATCACATAAACCTAGTTTCAATTATTTAATAGCCATTCTTGAAAGTTGGAAAAAGAAAGGTTTTACATCAATTGAACAGGTGGATGAAGATGACCGAAAATATAAAGAGGGTAAGAACTTCAATCGCCCAGGACAACAAAACGATAAAACATTGGAACAGGAGGCCAAGGACGAATGGGGGTACTAGAACTAATTGAACAATTCGAGATAGACTATTATCCGTTAAGCTACGAGAAGAAAACTATTTTAGCAGGCCAACCAATTCATCAAGTGGTTGCATGCTTGTCTGAAATGGCTAGCTGGCATGAATGTGGAGGTCGTCTGTCATGGTAGACAATGTGTTTGAGGAGATTGCCTTATCTTATCACAGGAATACAGAACAACAAGATGAGTTTTGCGAAAAGCATAACATCCCTTTGATAAAGATATTGAGGACTGATAGTGTTGTATGTCGAATATGCGAATCTGAGCGGATCCATGAGGAAAACCAAGCAAGAGTGAATGAACTGGCTGACGCTGAGAATGAGCGAGAGAGGAAATACTATCTTGAGAAGTTTTCGCTTTATGATGAGGTTTTAAAAAATGCTACTTTGGACAATTTTGAGACGCCCACTGAAAAAGAAGCGGAAAAGCTAGCTTTTGCAAAGAGGATTTGTCGTGAGTGGTCTGAGGGGGCTAGGAACAACATCGTGCTACAAGGAGAAGCTGGAACGGGTAAGAGCCATTTGGCCTTTGCGATGGTGAAAGCTTTATCTGAGTACACGAAAGAGATTGCTATTTTCATCAACGTGACGGACTTGCTGATGAAGATTAAAGCTGATTTTAGTCAGGAAGAGTTTTTGGTCAATAAGATTGCTAGCGCTAAGTTCTTGGTTTTGGATGATTTGGGTATGGAGAAGGATAGTGAATGGTCGTTTACTATTCTCTACAATATCCTGAATAAGCGTTCAAATACGATCATTACCACGAATTTGATTTCTGCTGATATTCAGAAAAGATATGGCAGACCCTTCATGTCCAGACTGATGAAGGGTGTAGATAAAGACCATTTGATGGTTTTCAATGATTTGACGAACAAGCGGAAGCAATATTTTTAGAACGGAGGTGGCTGATGTTTATTTTAAAGCATGGGACAAGAGAGGATAAGCCGTTTCTGAGATCCGCGGTTATAGGAGTGACTGGCTTGGACATTTCATGTTCTGAGGAGAAGAAAGCCTTGCGGTTTGTTTCTCGGGCTGCAGCCTTACAGGTTAGCAAGGCATTGAGAGGCTCATTTGGAAATTTTTACCCTGTTGAGGTGGAGTGATGTTAGAACTTTACTTCGTCTATAATGGGCACTGCAAGTTTTACCTTGGGACGTTTGACAATGTCGATGATCTTATTGAGCAGATGGAAGACCATCAGTGGGCTTTCTCGGCTATCACCAGACCAAAATTCAAGAAACACATCGGAAAAGACGATGTGAGGTTTGATTATGGTGCGGTAGATTGCTATTACTTAGCGACAAAATCAACGTGCCGCGAACCACGTTAAAAGCGAGCTAGAATATGCGTCAGACTTGGACGAATGGCGTATAAAGAATTTGCTAGCTCTTGTGTCTTTGAGCCATGAGGGGCAAGAGCTGGATTTTTACAGGTTAGATAAACCATGGAATATAACAAACAGACGGTCATTGAAGGACTGAAACGCACAATAGAACAGACGGAGGCGAGAATAGTTGAACTATCTGAGCCATGTGTCAAATCGCTTGCTTTTAGCAGGTCTGAGGAACGTGACTTGCTTAAAAAGAAAGTGAAAAACTGGAAGAAGAGAATAAAGGAGTTGGAAGATGAATAAGCAGGAATTGATTGAACGGATAAAAGGCTTAAAAAATATTTTTGGCAGCAAAGTAGAATATATTGAGATAGACGCGGCAATAGAACTTGTTTCTAAACTAGACGAACCGCAGAAAATCACAATCCCGCAGTGTGTGGCGGATTGGATTGAGTATTGCAAAGCTATGAAAATTACTTTAGCTCACGCACTCTATCATTCTGAAGAAGCAAAAAACAAAAGCGTTTATCGTTGGCTCTTTGAAGAATCAGGTAGCCAAGAAAAATTCGCTCGTGCGTGGCTGGACGGCTACGAGGTCGAGGAAGAGAAGCGGTATCGTGTCCGTTTAAAAGGATTAAAAAAAGGATGTAACTGCTTGAATCACGATACAAAAAAAGACGAATGGAACTTTATGAGCAAGTACGGAATAGGAGAATACCGTACAGCTCACACCCGTAAAGAACTAGAAGAAGCTGGCTTTGGCTGGGTTTTCTCTTGTGAGGGGATTGAGATTGAGGAGGTTGAGGAATAATGCCAAATTGGGCCGAAGGATCTCTTAAATTAAGAGGAAAAAGCGAAAATATTGCATCAGCATTAAAACAAATGCTATTAAATGACACTGTGACGCTAGAAGATAAATGGGATGGCACTCTGCTTATATTCAATAACACAGCTCCATATTTTTACATTAATGGAACAAGACGAGCGTTTATTGAACAAAAACAAATAGAAGTTTGGCTTGAAGAAGAATTTTGTATTGTTGAATTGGATAATTTCAAGCAAGCGTGGAGTGCTATTCCAGAAAATTATCAAGAGATTTCAAGTGAGTTTGATGTTGATATTAAAATTTTTACGTTTGAGTGTGGCATAGAATTCACGCAGGAAATTGAAATTTCCAAAGGTGAAATTATCAAAAACGTTTGTTATGAATATGATGATTATCAGTGGGAAGTTCCATTTAGCAATCTAGGAGGTTGAGGGATGAGGATTGAATTTTATTTTACAGACAATAAAGTGATTGAAACGGTTAATTGCAGCGAGAAAGATGTTAGACGACTAATTAGCCAGTTTAACAACGGACATTTGATGAAAGCTGGGGAGGCTCATATCAATCCTAAAAAAGTGCTTTATTTCTTTGTTTATGAAGAGGAGGTCACAGATTGAAACGATTCATAGCTATCTGGATTCTGCTATCTGCTGGATTAAACATCTGGCAGATGGACAGGATTCGAGATTTGGAAGAGAAAAAGCCGATGGTTATCTACAAGGCAGATAACGCAGGCGCAGAGATTTTCGGTCAAGTCGTCGAGAAAGGACGACATGGAAAACTATACACGCTTACGATTCGTGATTACGGGGTGTTCGTGGTTACGAAAGAGCAGTTTGAGAAGATTAGAATAGGGGATGAGGTAAGAATATGAATTATAAAGTAATAGTCGATGGTAAGGAAATCGAATACGGTGCATTAGTTGAAAAATCACGTTTTTCAGAAAAAGAATGGTCTGCTATTTATGCGGAAATCGTGAAACAAAATCAGCCAGAAGTCTTTGAAAGTAAGAAAGCAGATACTGACTACATTGATGTATTTGGCGCTCTAATTGCTCTTGAGGAGCGATATGAAGCATTGCTTGAGCTATTACCTCAAAATCAGTTCTCTTACGCTGGAACACATCCCAAATGGGTAGCTGATGCAGTGGCAGAGAACACGCTGAATAAAGAGGACACGATGCTAGATGTGTTGGATTTGATTGGACGATGCGAAACTCTGGAAGAATTAAAAAATGAGCTGACAGAGTATTTCAAGCTGGAAGAACTATAGGAGTTATCATGACAACAAACATGGAATTATTAGCGCATCATGTTGAGCATTGGGCGAAAGATAGAGGGTTAGACAACCCTGACAATAGCACGGCTCAAGCGTTGAAGTTATTTGAAGAAGCAGGCGAACTAGCGCAGGCACATCTCAAGAAGCGAGATGATGAGGGCAAGGATGCTGTGGGTGATATTTTGGTAGTGCTGACCATCTACTGTCAGCAGAAAGGTTGGTCTATCGCTGAGTGTTTCCAGATGGCCTGGAATGAGATTAAAGACCGCAAGGGTAAGATGGTAGACGGTTCGTTCGTAAAAGAGGAGGATTTGATATGATTCCAAGATTTAGAGCTTGGTTAAAGAAAGAACAGGAAATGGATAATGATATCGACCATATTAGTTGGTTTGACGGGGAACTAGACTATATTGGGAATGGAATTACTTACATGGTTTTAGCAAAAGATTTAGTACTCATGCAGTCAACAGGGCTCAAATGGAGGATAAGGAATGATACCAGAAATAATTGATAACGTAAACAAACCAAGCCACTACCAAGGCGCAAACGGTCTTGAGGCTATCGATGTTGTGCATAACTTCGTTGGGGACCTTTCTGGAGCGTCTGCTTTCTTTTGGGGCAACGCAATCAAGTATATGCTTCGTTTCCAGAAGAAAAACGGTCTTGAAGACCTGAAGAAAGCCAGAAAGAATCTTGACTGGCTGATCGAGGAGATGGAGTATGAGTGAGTATGCTTTGTATGAAGGTGACACCTTTATTACCATGGGTACTCTTGCTGAAATCAGCAAAGAAACGGGTATTGCTGAACGGATGTTGAGGTATCATACTTTTGCATCTACGCAAAGAAGAAATCCAAATGGTAGAGCTGTCGTAAAGATTGAGGTGGATGATGAATAGAGAAGACAAGAATTTTCCAGAACAATTACGGATGTGGCGGAAATCAAGAGGATTGACACAAACAGAAGCTGGGAAAGTTCTCGGTGTTTCAGTGAATACGATTGGCTGTTGGGAAGGAGGCAGGGTACCGCCTGAACGTTTTAGAAAACGAATAGCTGTAGAGTTAGGAGTCGAGGAATCAATTTTATTCGATGTAGTCCCCAAAGAGTTCAACATCCTTTTGAAAGAGAAACGGATAGAACGTAAATTGACCCAAAAAGATTTAGGTGAACAGTTGGGATATTCCGCAGCAACCATCAGCGGATGGGAGAACGGTAACAATATTTCAGAGTTTGCCATCGAAGATATTTGTACATTTTTCGGGATTGAAATCCAAGAGAGGAAATAAGACCCAATGAATAAAAGAATCAAGAAGAAGATAGCTAAACGGCAGATACAAGAAAAGCAAGAAGAAGACAAACAGCTACGGAAATTAAGTCCCGAAGAAATTGAATCTATAGTTAAAACGATTAACCAAGCGTTTTCTAATATTCGCAAGGCTTTCTCTCAAATGTTTGATAACTTATTTACATTTTTTAAAAACTTGGAGGTGGAAATTGAAAAAATTGAGCGACGAAGAACTCAAAACGTTAGACAGAGAACTTTTCAAATTTCAAAACATTCAACGCACAATAGACTTAAGAAGGCTAGAATTAGAAACCAGAAACCCAGATGCTCAAAGTGGACCTACTGTAGGAATAAGCAAACCTACCGAAACTATCGCAATCAGAATCGCAGATGATCCGACTTTAAAATTTCTTGAAGGATTTAAAGGGATTATCAATAAACTTTTAAGCAATCTAGTTGATGAGGATAAGGAAATTTTTAATCTACGCTGGAGATATCCTCAACTGAGATGGGAAGAAATAGCAGAACAGAAATTCATGAGCAAAGCTACAATCTATCGACGTAGAAGGATTATCCTAGAGCAGTACGCTATTTTGAAAGGTGAGCTATAAATAAACATGAGACAAAAGACATCTTGAAGTCTCACAAAAAAAGGGTTATTATGATAGCATGAACTTCTGAAACAAAAACACACATCACACTTTAGAAGTCATCCTTAATTCTAGTCAGAAAAGTTGTCCAACAGAAGTATCGTCAAGAGTCAGCAAATGCTGGCTTTTTGTTTTGGGAAAGGAGGTAGAATATGGAATTTGTATCACCGATAAAAGATAATGACGACATTCAGGCAATGAAAGATTATCTCAGAGAGTGGAATGAGATGTATTATATGCTATTCATCACAGGTCTGAATACTGGTTTGCGAGTCGGAGATATACTTACCTTGAAAGTTAAAGATGTCCAGGGATGGCACATTAAGCTGAGAGAACGGAAGACTGGCAAGCAGATAACAAGACGGATGACAAAAGAACTCAAGAAAGAAATGAGAAGATATGTCGAAGACAAACCATTTCATCATTTCTTATTTAAGAGTAGACAAGGTCAGAATAAAGCGATCACTCGTGAGCGAGCCTATCAAATCATACATGAAGCAGCTGAAGAACTTGGCATTGATAATGTTGGAACACATACAATGCGCAAGACATTCGGCTATAAATATTACAACAAGACAAAGGACGTAGGGACATTACAGAAAATGTTCAATCATTCATCACCTGCAATTACCCTGAGATACATTGGGATAGAACAAGCAGAGCTTGATGATGCTCTACGGAACTTTGTCATTTAATTTTTTTAGATATTACTTTCACATAATGAGTTAAGCATAAACTGAAAAAATGAAACTCTTTAAAACCCATGATTAGTAAGGGTTTGAGATTTAGAGTGAGTTTAACAAAATATAAGATATGTGAAAGTGAGGGATAAAATTGGTATAGTTGGAGGAGAGGAATATGTTACTCATAGGATATTTAGTTTGTTATTTTATCGCATTGATGTTTTTGAAAATTGTTTTCGATTGGACAAAAGAAGATATAGGGAAAATATTTAAACATGGATTGATTTTTCTATTTCTGCCTTTAGTATTCATTGGAGCTCTCGTATATGATTTTGTAGACAAAAGATGAGACAAAAGACATCTTGAAGTCTCACAAAAAAAGGTTTATTATGGTAGCATAGATTTCTTGTATGAGATGGGATAGGTCAAGAGCCTGTCCTTTTGTTTTGCAAAGGAGTATATATCATGTACAACAAACCAGTCAGACAGAGCTTGAAGACAAGGAAGTGGAACAAGTTCCGTGACAAGGTCATGAGACAACACGATTACCTTTGCCAAGAAAGTCTAAGATATGGGCAGTCAGTTCCAGCTGAAATGGTTCATCATATTTACCCAGTATCTGAGTATCCAGAACTTGAGTATGTATCTTGGAATTGTTTGCCGCTGACCAACCGCAAACATAATACGTTCCATGACCGCAACAACGATAAGATAATCGGAAATGGAATTTATTGGCAGAAGAAAAGAAAAAAAGAATTTTTAAATTTTTTCAAAAACAAAAATGAAAAATGAAAAAAATTTTTTATCCCCCCCACTTCAAAAAAATTTTTTCGAAGCCTCTGGGAACCGGTGAAGGGAACTTTTTCCAAGTCGGGGGCCTTCAAACAAAAAGGGGGTAAAAACTAAGCGATTTTGACGAAAGGAGGTAGTTTTTGGCTAAACCAATTACAGCGAAGTCGATTAAGTCAAAAGTGGTCAAGCAAATGAAAGACTTGGGCACTTATCGTAAAGAGTTCGAAATGATCATTGACATTTTTGCAGGTATGTTATACCAGTATCAGAAACTTGCTCAAGATTATGCTGACTTGGGTTATCCAGTAACAGATACTTACGTCAATAAGGCTGGTGCTGAAAATGAGCGCAAAGTTCCAATCTTAACAGCGATGGAAATTTTGAGGAAAGACATCCTGAGCTATTCTAATCAGCTGATGATGAATCCGAAATCACTCGGTGAGGTAGTAGAACAAGAGGGTGAGTCAGTTCTTACTGAGGTCCTGAAGTTCAAGAACGAAATCAAGAAGAAGCGAGTGACTGGCAATGGGTAATCTTGATAAAGCAAAAGAATACGCTCAACACGTCTTAACTCACCGAGAAGAACATTGCGAAGAGAACATTCTTGCTGCTGAACGTTTTTTCCGTGATTTAGAAAATCCTGCTTTTGAGATGGATGTGGATATGGTGGATTTTGTTATTCACTTTATCGAGAACGTGATAGTTCATCAGCAGGGCGATGATATGTTTGCGGTGTCTATCCGTAACAAGCCGTTGCTTTTGCAACCGTGGCAACATTTCGTTGTGGTTAATCTGTTTGGGTTTTACTATAAGGGAACGAATGAGCGCAGGTTCAAAGAAGCGCTTATCATGCTTGCTCGGAAGAATGGAAAGACCTCGTTTACTGCTGCAATTGCTCTTGCCTACCAGATATTAGACACGGATAGCGGTTCAAAATGCTATATCGTTGCTAACTCAGTCAAGCAAGCGATGGAAGCTTTTGGTTTTTTAAGATTCAATGTTGAACGCTGGAACGATAAGAACATTCGTATCAAGGACAATAACCAGGAACACTCTATTACTGCTAATTTTGGTGATGAGGGTTCTTTCTTCATCCAAGCTCTGGCCAATGATGAGAGTCGTCTTGACTCTCTGAATGGGAATGTCATCATCTTGGACGAGGCTCATACCATGCGAAACAGTAAGAAGCATGGTCTTATGAAAAAAACAATGTCAGCATACCGTAACAGTATGCTTTTTGTTATCTCTACAGCTGGGGACATTCCTACTGGTTTCCTTGCCAATCGTCTGAAATACTGTCAAAAGGTGCTCAAGCGATTGGTCACTGATGATTCATTTTTCATCTTCATCTGCAAGGCTAATCAATCTGCTGATGGAGACGTGGTGGACTATCTGGATGAGAACATTCTCAAGATGGCTAATCCGTCATGGGGTGTCACGGTTTCGCTCAAGGCTCTCAAGGAAGAAGCAGAGCAGGCTATGAATGATCCTCAGACTCGAAACGAGTTTTTCAATAAGACATTGAATATCTTCACTAACTCTATGAACGCTTATTTCAATCCTGATGAGTTTATTGCGTCGGATAGTTGCTACGATTGGAGTCTAGAAGAGCTGGCACGCTTGCCGATTCGTTGGTATGGTGGTGCGGACTTGTCAAGATTGCACGACTTAACAGCGGCTGCTCTCTACGGTGTCTATCACGATGGAGAAAAAGATGTTGATATCTGCATCACACATGCTTTCTTTCCTCGGATAAATGCCCAGAAGAAAGCTAACGATGACGGGATTCCACTTTTTGGGTGGCAGTCTGATGGTTGGCTGACGATGAGCAATACTCCTACAGTTCTCTATGACGATATCGTCAAATGGTTCATCAGTATGCGTGAGCGTGGATTTAAAATCCAAGCTGTGGGAATGGACAGAAAGTTTGGTCGTGAGTTTTTGGCTAAGATGAAAAAGGCTAAGTTCAAGATGATTGACCAGCCTCAGTTGTTCTATCTGAAATCCGAAGGGTTCAGGCGGATTGAGTTCAAAGTAAAGAATAAGGAATTTTACTATCTTCACTCTGACGCTTATGAATATTGTGTGAGCAACGTTAGAGCGATTGAAAAGGTGGATGACGCTGTGCAATATGAAAAATTAGACGGAGACGGTGGTACTGCAAGGATTGACTTGTTTGATGCCAGCGTCTTTGCTTGTATACAGGCTCTTGCTAATCTTGGCAAGGGTGGCGATGTAATGAGATTCTTTGATTAGAGAGAAAGGAGGTGAGGAAACATGGGTATTTTTGAAAAGATTTGGAAACGAAACAAGCCAAGTAAACCAATCAACATGCTGAGTCATTCAGATTTAGGATTGTCAAACCTTATGGATTTGTATGTACCTTTGGCCAGAAATCCAGATGTGGTGATAGCGGTTAATAAGATTGCTGATTTGGTCTCTAATATGACCATCCATCTGATGGAGAATACGGATAAAGGTGATATCAGAATCCGTGATGGGCTTGCTAGAAAGATTGACATCAATCCCTGCGAACACATGACAAGGAAGTCATGGATTTTCAAGATTGTGCGCGATTTGCTTCTATATGGCGATGGAAACTCTGTCCTACATGTGGAATATGATCTTGTTACGGATTATATTTCTAATCTAAGACCATTTCCGATGAGAGAAGTTTCGTTCCAAACAGATAAGGATTCCTATGTAATCTCATTTAGGGGTGAAGAGTATTCCCCTGATGAAGTAGTCCACTTTGTCATCAATCCAGATCCAGATATTCCCTACATTGGTACTGGTTTTAGGGTGACGTTGACAGATGTGGTTCAAAGTTTGAACATGGCTACCAAGACTAAAAAAAGCTTCATGAACGGTAAGAACATTCCTAGTCTTATCGTCAAGGTTGACTCGTCTAGTGCTGAACTAGATTCGGAGCAAGGGCGTGAGCGTATCGCTGAGAAGTATTTAAGTACTAGCAGGGTTGGCGCTCCATGGATTGTTCCAGAGGCATTGCTGGACATCCAGCAGGTAAAGCCGCTTAGTCTAACGGATATCGCTCTAAATGAGTCTGTCGAATTAGATAAAAGAACAGTTGCAGGTTTATTAGGAGTACCTGCTTTTATTTTGGGCGTGGGAGAGTTCAACAAGACAGAGTATAACAACTTTGTAAATACGACTGTTATGAGTATCGCTACCACTATTACTCAAACACTAACCAGAGACTTACTTTTGTCTAGTAATCGTTACTTCAAGCTAAATCCTCGCTCACTCTTCTCTTACAACATTACAGAGTTGTCTGAGGTTGCACGTCAAATGACAAACAGTACTGCAATGCGTCGTAATGAGTGGAGAGATTGGCTTGGTATGGCTCCTGATCCTGAGATGGAAGAGTTGATTGTCCTTGAGAACTTTATCCCTCAAGAGAAGATAGGAGACCAAAATAAATTGAAAGGAGGTGAGGAAGAGAATGCAGAAACGGAATAGTTATCGTGCCACTCAATTTCAGACTAGGGAAGAAGACTCTGGTGATTTGATTTTGAGTGGCTACTTTATCAAGTTTGACGAGGAGACAGAATTGTGGCCAGGCTACTGTGAAGTTATCAAGCGTGCTGGAGTTGAAAAAGCTATCACAGACGCTGATATCAGAGCTTTATTTAACCATGATGATAGCCTTGTTCTTGGTCGAACAGGTAACGGAACTCTGACTCTGGGTGTTGATGATGTTGGTCTTTTTGGGGACATCATCATTAACAAGGATGATCCTCAAGCGGTTGGAGCCTATGCCCGTGTCAAGCGTGGAGATGTTATCGGTTGTAGCTTTGGCTTTATCCCGATAAAAATCGAAACAGAGGAACGTGAAGATGGTTCGTATCTGGACACTGTCTTAGAACTAGAAATCTTTGAAGTGAGTCCATGTACTTTCCCAGCCTATCCACAAACGGAAATTGCTGCACGACAAAAAGACTTTGAAAGTCAGAGCCGTGCGAATCGTGAAGCGCTAGACAAGCGCAAGAAAGAAATTAAGGAGAAATTTAAGCTATGAACAAGACAGTAATTTTTAGCGCTCTTAGAAGAAGAAAAGCAGATAAAGTTGCAGGTTTGATTGAATCTATCGAGGAATTGAACAAACGTTCGGTTGTTGAACTAGAGAAGTTGGACCGTGCTGAAACTGAGGAAGAAGTTTCAGCAGTTGAAAAGACTGTAGACGGTCTTCAAAAGGAAATTGAAGAAAAAGAAGCTGAAAAAGCGCAGCTAGAAAAAGAAATCGAGGAGTTGGAAAAACAAATCGAGGAGCAAAATCGAAAAGCACCAACTCCAGGTAAAACGGAAAAACGAGGAGGAAAAACATTGGAACAACGTGAAGCATTTAACCATTATCTTCGAACAAAAGAAGTGCGTGCTGATGGTCTCAAATCTGCTGAAGGGGAAGCAATCATTCCTGTTGAATTGATGACGCCTAAAGAAGCGAAACAAGACAAGACAGATTTGACTTCATTGGTCAACATCGTTAATGTCAAGAATGCAAGCGGTAAATGGGCAGTTGTTAAATTGACTGACCAAACAATGAACACCGTTGAAGAGTTGGAAGAAAACCCTGAATTGGCTAAACCAACTTTCACAAAAGTGAACTATGAAATCAAGACACGTCGTGGACATTTGCCAGTGTCTCAAGAATTGATTGATGATGCTGACTACGATGTCATGGGATTGGTTGCTAAACAAGCTAAGAACCAAGAACGTATCACTAAGAATAAAGAGATTGCTAAAGTTCTCAAGACAGCTACAGCTAAAAGCGCAGCTGGTTTGGATGGCTTGAAAGATATTCTCAACGTGGAATTGAAACCGTACTACGATGCAACTATTGTATGTACCCAATCTATGTTTGCTGCTCTTGATAAAATCAAGGACAAGGACGGTCGCTACATGCTTCAAACAGACATCACATCTCCAACTGGCTACAAGTTCGCTGGTCGTGTAATCGATGTTTATCCTGATGATATCATTGGAGATGCTAAAGGTGAAATGAAAGCCTTCATCGGTGATGTAGGAGAGTTTGCGACATTGTTTGATCGCGCTCAAACAACTGTAAAATGGCAAGATGATAAAATCTACGGTCAATACCTAGGAACTGCCAACCGTTTCGATGTTAAGAAAGTTGATGAAGCAGCAGGGTTCTATGTAACTTACACTGATGCTGCAGGGTAAGGAGGGAGCTGATGGCTTATCAAGTAATCCGTCCTTTTAAGGATTTGAGAGACCCTCAACAATATGAATATCAAATCGGGGATATTTATCCCCGAACAGGATATAAGAGCACCAAGGCCTTCATTCAAGAGTTGTTAGATGGGTCAAATAGTGCAGGATCTATTTTCTTGACTAAAATCGATGATTCCGATATTTCCGAAGGAGAAACAGAACCTCAAGAACCTGAAGAGGAAGAAGAGGAGTAGTTATGGACAATGCTCAATTATTAGAATTACTAAAACTAAAATTGGGTATAGCAACAAATCTACGTGATAAGCCTTTGAATAAAATCATCGAAGCTGTCATAACTGAACTGGAAGATAATTTGGGAGTTTCGCTTGAATCAGAAAACGCTGAACACCAAATGTTTGTAGTTGATTTTGCAGCCTTTCGCTATGAGGGTGGAGTGGATATGCCACGCCACCTTTTATGGCGGTTGCATAATTTGAAATTGAGGTGAGTCATGGCATGGAACAATGAGATTACATTGATCTCAAGGGTTAAAACAGGATTAGATAAATTGCACCAGCCTTTATTTGAGGAAAAGCGATTGACTATTT
The DNA here is from genome assembly GCF_001076775.1 of Streptococcus pseudopneumoniae. Lineage (GTDB taxonomy): Bacteria > Bacillota > Bacilli > Lactobacillales > Streptococcaceae > Streptococcus > Streptococcus pseudopneumoniae_G. The sequence goes on along the minus strand of NZ_JVGV01000020.1, from coordinate 12,559 downwards.
TGTGTCGTAAGCGTTCCATAACTCGTTCTGAATTTTATCAGGCTAGCCAGGTTGGACTTAGACCAAGCCTTATCCTTGATATTCATAGCTTTGAGTATAACAACGAGGAAGAAGCGGAATTTAATGGGAAACGGTATCGTATTCTCAAGACATTTCCGATTGGTTTAGAAATTCTGGAGCTGACCTTGATGGAGGAATTGCCATGAGTGTAACAGGTGACCTTTCAGCAGAAATCGCTAAAGCACTGAGCGAATATTCTAGTGAGTTAGAAGATGAGATTGACGCTATCGCACAAGAGTTAGGTGATGAAGCTGTTGTGACTTTGAAGGTGACAAGTCCAAAGAATAAAGGGAAGTATGCGAGAGGATGGCGCCTCAAGAAAAACGCCAAAGGCTCATACGTAATCCATAATGCTACAAGCTACCAATTGACACACCTGCTTGAAAATGACCATGTCTTAAGAAATGGAGGACGCAGTCGTGCTATCCCTCACATCAAACCTGTAGAAGAAAAGCTAATCAATTCCTTTGAACGGAAAGTAAAGGAGGCTATCCAAAAATGAAATTATCTGACCTTGTCGATATTCTAAGTCAAGCGAATCTACCTATAGCCTATCGTGCGTTTGAAAATGGACACGTTCCTCAAACACCTTACCTTATCTACTTTGAATCACATCCAGATATCAAGAGAGCAGACGACGAACAGAAATACCAGATTAAATCTGTGACTGTAGAGCTTATCTTTGAACGTAAAGACGAAGATTTGGAAGAATCCTTGGAAGAGTTGTTGTCTAAACATCAACTTGTTTTTGAGGTATCAGAAGAAAGCTATATCCCAACAGAAAGGCTATCTGTCAAGCCTTATACTGTTTATTTGTACTAAAGGAGAAGAAGATGACAAAAACAGAAAATACAGTAACCTATGGATTGAAAAACGTGCATATCGCACCAATCGAAAGTATCAACAGTGATACAAAAGTCATTAGCTACGGGCAAATTTTCCGTTTCCCTGGAGCTATGAACTTGGAGTTAGAGCCAAAAGGAGAATCGAAAGCAATCCAAGCAGACGACGTGGACTACCACTTCATGAACTCAAATGAAGGGTATGAAGGAAAATTGAAAGTACCGCATATCACGGAAGAGTTTGCGACGAAAATCCTAGGAGAAATCAAGGACGAACAAACAGGAGTATTGACTGAAAAAGGCGATGCTTCCACTAAACCGTTTGCAATTATGTTTGAATTTTCAGGAGATAAAAATAAGACTCGTTACGTTATCTACTACTGCTCTGCTAGTCGTCCATCAAACGGCTCTGGTACTAAGAGTGGAACAACTGTCAATGAACGCGAACTTAGCTTTAAGGGTTCACCACGTCCGCTTGATAGCGTCGTGAAACGTTCTATTACGTCAGCTGACAAAAAAGAAGTGTATGACGCTTGGTTTACTAGCGTTTACGAACCAACATCTCTAGGATAAGGAGTAAAGAATGCGTCGAAGTATTAAAATCAGCAACAAGCGCTATGAGCTTGCAACAAATGCCTATACTCCAATCGCTTACAAAAACGAGTTTGGGCAGGATTTTTTCAAGGACCTTTTGGGACTTTTGAAAAATAAACAATTAGTAGCTCAATTGAATCAATTGGAAAAAGGTAATGATTTGGTAGCGGAAAGCGTCGATTTATCTCTTCTAGAAGATTTCGATATTACCTTTTTCTATCGTCTATTTTGGGTATTCGCTAAATCTGGCAATCCTAAAATTAAACCGTTTGATGATTTCTTTATGGAGATGGAAGAATTTCCTCTTGACGAAGTTTGTCCGCTAATGATGGAAATGTTGAATACGGTACTGCAAACAAAAAAGAAACAGACACATCAGAAACAGCAAGCGAAGAAGCCTTCACGGTAGAATCTTATCTATCTTGTTGCAAGGAAACTGGCTTATCTATCGATGATCTCAAGCACATTTCCATTGGGATGGCGTTAGATTATCAGACAGATTATGTCAATTTGCGTAGCGAAAATAAAACGGGTAGTCGGAAGGCCACCCAAGCTGATTTTGATGCATTTTAGAGAAAAAGTGAGTGCTGAGAGAGCGATTGTGAGGACAAGTTCCTTTAGTTGGCTAGTGTTCTGGTCATAGAAAACCTCTCAGCGCTCCTTATTTTTAAGGAAAGGAGGAAATATGGCAGGAAATATCAAAGGGATAAAAATTGAAATCGATGGCGATACTCAGCCCTTACAAAAAGCGTTAAAAGGTGTCAATCAAGAGTCTGCCAACGCAACAAAAGAGCTGAAACAAATTGATAATGCTTTAAAGTTTGATACTGGGAATGTTACCTTACTAACCCAAAAACAAGAAGTCTTACAGAAGCAAGTGGGAACCACTCGGGAAAAGCTAGAAACCTTAAGACAAGCTCAATCTCAAGTTGAAGAACAGTTCAAAAAAGGAGATATTGGCGCAGACCAGTATCGTGCTTTCCAGCGTGAAGTAGAAGTAACTCAAAATATCCTAAAAGGATATGAGGGAAAACTAGCTAGTGTCAATCAGGCTCTTGAGGGTAATGGGAGTGCAACCAAGAATAACCAAACCCAACTGAAAGAATTGCAGAATGAGCAAAAACTACTTGCCAGCGAATCTGAAAAAGTAGTTAGTTCGTTTAAGCTGCAAGAAAGCCAGATGGGTGCCAACGCTAGTGAAGCTGACAAGTTGGCATTGGCTGAAAAGAAGATTGGCGCACAGTCTGAAATCGTTGCTCGCCAAATTGAAAACCTTGAGAAGCAATTAGAAATCACTAAAAAAGAATATGGTGAAAACTCCGCTGAAGCTAACAAGATGGAAGCGGAGCTGAATCAGGCTAAGACAGCATTCAATCATCTCAACGATGAGATGAAGGGGACTAAGTCTGTAGCAGATAGCGCACAAGAAAGCTTGGGGGAGATAGCTAAAGCTGCAAGAGCTGAACTACTCCAACAGTTTAGCGAGAAATTGGGTGATATTTCAGAAAAACTTGTTGACGTTGGGAAAGAAGCTATTGAAGCAGCTGCTTCAATGCAAGCAAGTAATGCCCAATTTAGTACAGTTTTTGGGGATATGGAAGGTCAAGCTAGAGAGGCTCTTAATAATATTGGTAAAGAAATGTCTATTGTACCAGAACGATTACAAGGAAGCTTTACCCAAATGGCCTCCTTTGCCAAAACATCTGGTCTAGACACAGCTCAAGCCTTAGATTTATCTACTAGGGCAACTAAGGCGGCGGCAGATGGTGCTGCTTTTTATGATAAATCTATTGAAAGTGTTACTGAGAGCCTTCAATCATTTCTTAAAGGAAATTTTGCCAACGATGCGGCTTTGGGGATATCTGCAACAGAAACAACTCGTAATGCGGCAGCAAATAAACTGTACGGCAAGTCATTTAAGGATTTGAGCGAAGCGCAAAAGCAATTAACTTTGCTTCAAATGGTTGAAGACGGGAATGAACTTTCTGGGGCACTTGGTCAAGCTGCAAGAGAATCTGACGGCTTAGAAAACGTCATGGGGAATCTAAAACAATCTGGAACTAATGCCTTGGCTGCATTAGGTCAACCTCTTTTGGAAATGTTGATTCCTGTTTTTCAAGCTTTAGGAAACATCATAAAAGGTGTAGCAGATTGGTTTGGTACTTTGCCTGGCCCGATTAAAGAATTTGTTGTCATTCTAGGGACAGTTGTTACTGCTGTAGGAGTTTTAGCGCCTATATTCTTTTCTCTGCAAGCTATATTTACAACGTCGATAGGGGCAATGATCACTGCCGCTTTACCAATCATTGGGACAGCAGCTGCAATAGCGGCCGCAGTGGCAGCGGTCGTTGTCATTTTAAAATACTTATGGGAAACGAATGAAGGATTTCGTAACGCCGTCACAGTTGTGTGGGAGGCTATTTCATCTGTCATCAATACTGTTGTAGGTGAAATTTCAAATTTCATCATGAGTATTTTTGGCACTGTCGTAACGTGGTGGACTGAAAACCAAGAGCTAATCCGTTCTATTACGGACGCAGTCTGGACTGGCATTTCCGCTATCATTAGCGCTGTTATGACTGTTATAGGTCCTCTTATAGAGGGAGAGTGGAATAATATTCAGATTATCACCTCTACAGTTTGGGAAGTGATTAAAACGGTAGTTGAGACAGCTATTAACGTTGTTTTGGGTATTATCAAGGCAGTGATGCAGATCATCACTGGTGACTGGTCGGGCGCTTGGGAAACCATCAAGAGTGTTGGAGAAACAATCTGGAATGGGATTGCAAGTGTCATTGGGACTATCTTTAATGGCATAGCGCAGGTATTGTCTAACATCTGGAATACTATCTCAACGGTTGCTTCAACTGTTTGGAATGGTATCAAATCCACTCTTTCAGGAATATTTGATGGTATTTCAAGTTCGGTCTCAAGTGTCTTTAACGGTATAAGAGATACGATTAGCAATATCTGGAATAGTATTCAATCAACCGCAAGTAGCATTTGGAACGGTATTAAAGATACAATCGGCAATGCTATTAACGGAGCTAAGGATTTAGTTGGTAGTGCAATTGAAGCTATTAAGGGATTCTTTAACTTTGAATTTAGATGGCCTCATATTCCTGTCCCACATTTTCGTATTACTGGATCTACCAATCCTTTTGACTGGTTAAGCGGAGGGTTGCCAAGTATTGATGTAAAATGGTTCGCCAAGGGCGGTATCTTGACCAAGCCGACTGTTTTCGGTTCAAATGGAAATAGTTTAATGGCTGGTGGAGAGGCTGGAAACGAAGCTGTCTTACCACTGAACGAACGAACCTTGGGAGCTATCGGTCGTGGAATCGCTCAAACAATGGGAGGTCTGTCTCCTGTTATCAATGTCAGCATTAGTGGAAACAACATCAGTGAAGAGATGGATATCAACCGTATTGCTGACGTTGTCGCTCAAAAAATTGCGGATGAGTTACAGCGGAAAACACAACTTAGAGGAGGAATCGTATGATCAAACATAATGAACTGGTGATTGATGGTGTAGCAACCTCCTCTTTTCCTTTTGATGTGATTGTAGAAGAAGCTCCATCCATTGTGATTGCCAATAGCAAGACAAAACTATGGGAGCATGATGGGATCAGCGGAGCCATCCTACAAACTAATCATCATAGAGGGATGGTTGAGAAATCCTACACGCTTCACTTAGTCAAGCCAAAAGAGGAGGACTTGAACCGTTTTCTGGCTCTCTTTGCAAGAGAAAACTTTTGGCTTGAAAGTGAACGTGTCAAGACCACAAAAATGTGGTGTTACAAGGTAAAGATTTCCGAGACTACTAGAAATCGTGCAGGGTACTATGCGCTTAAAGTCACATTTGAGTGTCACCCTACAAAATTTTTCAAAGCTACGGACAATCAAACCTTTTCAAGAAGTGGAACTTTAAGAGCTAAGGGCTCTGCTTTGGCTTTTCCGACAATTACCTTAACTGGTCAGAGTACGACTGAGGTTAGTTTCACAGTGGATAGGCAGGTTATCCGCTTAGAAAGACTGTCTGGAAAAGCTATCATGGTAAATAACCCTAACAATCCTAGTTTCTTGGACGGAACAGGTTCCAGAATTAAGTGGACAGGGGATTTTATCACGATTGACCCAATCAAAAAACAAGATGTTGGGATTGTCTTAGGTGCTGGTATCAGTTCCATGACGATTGAGACAGTTTGGGGGTGGGCGTAATGCTATATTTGCTTGAAAGTGATACTCGTAACGTTAAATGGAACGGTATTCCACTGCATGAAGCGACTTCAGCTATCATAAAAGAGCAAATGAACGGGGATTTTACCCTTACTGTTCGCTATCCTATCACCGACTCTGAGATTTATCAACTTTTCCGTGAGGATATGTTGATTAAGGCACCAGCGCCTGTGCTTGGTCCGCAGTTGTTCCGTATCAAGAAACCAGTAGAGAATGATGATCATTTAGAAATAACTGCTTACCATATCACTGATGACGTTATGCAGCGGTCTATCAATCCTCTGTCTGTCAACAAGCAGAGTTGCTGGCAGGCTCTTTCTCAGTTGGTACAAGTCGCTAAGTCTCCTATCAACGATTTTTCATTTACAAGTGATATCACAGACAGGAGAACCATAAACACAAAAGAAGTAGAAACACTCTACAGCGTGTTGATGGATGGCGCTCATTCAATTGTTGGGACATGGGAAGGAGAGATGGTTCGGGATAATTTTGCTATCTCAATTAAGCGAAACCGAGGAGAGGACAGAGGTGTTATTATCTCTACCCACAAAAACCTTAAATCCTATCAACGAACCAAAAACTCACAAAATGTTGTTACTCGGATCCATGCTAAGTCTACATTTAAGGCAGAGGGAGCTAAGGAAGACACAACGATTGCCATAACGGTTGATAGCCCGTTGATTGGCGCTTACCCTTACATCAACGAAAGAAGTTATACAAATAACAACATTCAAACCGTTGAGGAGTTGACAAAGTGGGCTAGTGCTAAATTTACTAACGAACACATAGATAAGGCTACAGATGCCATTAAGATTGAAGCCTACGAGCTTGATGGCCAGACTGTTCATATGGGTGATACAGTTAACCTGAAAAGTTATAAGCACAATGTGGACGTTTATAAGAAAGCCATTGCCTACGAGTATGACTGTTTGGCAAACAATGGACAGGGTGCCTATCTAACCATTACCTTTGATGACAAAGTAAAATCAGGGGGAAATAGTGGTGGAGTGTCAGCAGTAGCAAACGCAATCTTGGACAAGCAAGAAACAAAATTTGACATCATGCTGGAGCGTGCGATCGCCAACGCTGACCGTGCGTTTGATGCTGAATTTGCCAAGCATGAGAAAGCTATCACGGATGCCATCGAGCAATACAAGGCTAAGGCTGAAGAATTTGGCGCTAAAATCCACGAGGAAATGGAGAAAGAGCGTCCTGAGTTCGTGAAGCTAATCCGTGAGGAATTGATGAGTGGTGCGGACTCAATCGCTGAATTAAGCAAGAAACTGGAGCAGGTCAGTGAGACTGCAAGGGTCAATGCAAGTCTGATTGGTGGCGACGGGAACACCCAGTACAATAAGAACCGTCTTAATGGTGGCACGGCTAAGAAAATTAGTTATGGAACGGATTTTGTTGAGGTCGGTCATAATGGAGACGGTTTTGAGGTTGGTAAGCAGTATGTCATCAGTTGGTCAGCAACCTGCACGCCATATGGTAAGACAGATGTGACTGTGGTAGTCAATAAGCCTACGTTCTATGGTGGCCACGTTCATCTTGCGCCTGCTAATTCAGTCATGCCAGTGATTGAGAAAGACCTTGTCCAAAAAGAGGAGAAGATCCTAGCAGTTTACTACGGTGCCTATCGTCTGACATTCTCAGGGGACTGGTATCAGAATGTAGAGCAGTCTGTGACGGTTGACAATCAGACAACACGGATTGAACTAGCGCCAGTCTATAAGACGGTTGTTGATGGACAAAATGCTAGATATGACGGAAGTTGGAACCAAAATCCAACTTTTATTTTTGACGGAGGTAAAACATGACAGAGACAATCCCAGTGAGGGTACAACACAAGCGTATGTCAGCGAGCGACTGGGCAAGTAGCACTCTGGTCTTACTTGATGGCGAGTTAGGCATTGAGAGTGATACAGGCAAGGTCAAGGTCGGAAATGGCCGTGACCGTTTCTCAGCCCTGCAGTATCTAACAGGTCCCAAAGGAGACCGTGGAGAAACAGGACCAGCAGGACCACAAGGAGCGGACGGTGTCATGCGATTCGAGGACCTGACAAGCCAGCAGAGGGAAGGTTTGCGAGGCGATAACGGTCATAGCTTAAATGCGAATGTTCGTATCGAAGGGTCTTACAGAAACGGTGCGACCAGCCAGTTAAACCTGATTGCAGATGTCTACTATGACGGAACACGGTTAACTAGTGGATATACGGTTGATTATTACTACAGAGGGTTTGGGAATAATAACTGGCAAAGTTTGCTGAGCCAAACGCCTGATGCCAATGGAAAGTTTGGCCAGTGGAATGCTTCTCAGCGTTCAGGAGGCTGGCTTGAGGTCTACATCGTTGTAACGTACAACGGAATCAAAGCAGCTGCTAGTACACGACTTGATAATGTTAGCGACGGTGCAACAGGTCCAGTTGGTGCACGAGGTGCTGATGGCGCTAGAGGAGCAGATGGAGCGCCTGGTCAAAATATCATCAACCAGAACGGTGGGCAACCAATGAAATATTGGTCTGGTACAAGGTCTCAATATGACGCGATTCCTAACAAGGATAGTAATACTATCTACGATATTTTTAGTCAATAGGAGGTAGTATGGCTAGAGAAGGAATTTACGTTGGTAGCAGGGAAGTTGTTCAGCGTTATGTAGGAACTCAGTTAGTCTGGGAGAAAAGAATACGAGTTTTAGAACTTTTTGGCAAAAGAGTCCTTACCTCTCCTGCTTACGGAGAGAATGTAATGCATATCTATGATTATACATTTGGTTTCAGTAACAATTCGATTGACGAAGTTCGGTTCATTGGCAAAACTGAATCAAATGTTATTCCAGTAACACTAGAACGAGGGTATGGAGAAAACCATATTAAAGCTCGTTTTAGAAATAATGAGGACTTTGAGAAAGCAAAAAGGGAATTTAATTCATCAAATGGAGATGTTTATATGAGCTTTTACTCAACATGGAGGTGACAAATGGATATTACCATTCAAAATGTTCGTTCGCCTGCTCTTGAGCATAACGGACGGTATTATAAGGTCTTTCAGCCACGGACACGAGATGAACTGCTGAAGCTTCATCACATGGGCTGTGTGGGAGACACGGTGCTGACGGATATCCAGCTGGAGCAGGGAGATTTTCCTACTAGTTTTGTGGAGCCTACCGTCACGCAACGTACCTTGTCAGGTCTCTTCAAGGATATGCGTTCTATTGAACTGGAATTAACAGACCCGAACAGCACTCTCTGGGGCAAAATCCAGCAGAATAATAAAGGGGCGCTGACCCAGTTCTTTGATGAGAATGTCAAGAGCGCTATCGCTCAGACTGCTAAAGAAATCAGGCAGGAAGTGCGAGACGCTGCTAACAGTGCTAGGGTTCAAGTTACGCCTGAAGGAGTGACCATCGGCTCTACTACTTTGACTGGCGAGCAGTTAGCCTCTACCATTTCCGCAAGTCCTAGAGGGGTGGATATCATCGCTCCACGGGTTCGAGTGAAATCCGACATGATTGTTGATGGTGCGGTGACTGCTGGGAAGTTAGCAGCTGGGTCTGTGACTGCAGATACGATTAAAGCAGGTGCCATCACAGGCGATAAAATCAGCGTAGATGATGCCTTAATCAAGAATCTGACAGCTAGAGATGCCTTGATTGACAAGCTGACATCTAAGGAAATCTTCACAACTAAAATTGAATCTGTCGTATCTAGCTCAACCTTCTTACAAGCCTATCAAGGCGAAATTGGAGGTTTCACCTTGGGTCAGTTTGACAATGGAGGTGGACGCTGGATTTCTGGTGTTAATCAATTCTCAGTTGGTATGGGGAATGGTGCTGGTTATGGTACTAAGACAGCTTTCTGGGCAAATTGGGGCGGTAACTGGAATCAAGCAGGACCGAACTCTTGGCATGTGGATACAGATGGACAGATGTATTGTAAGAATACAGTTAGTTTTTATGGGAAAGTTGACTTTTCTGGCTCTACAAACGTTAATTTCTACAGCAAGATTAATGTTGCCAAAGGTATCTGGACAGGAAACGCAGATATTTATGGCGCTGGATCAAATCCAGCAGGAGGTGATAACGCCGTTTGTTGGTGGAATCAGATTACTACGGCAAAATGGCGCGGATACGCAGGTATCACTTCAAGCTCAGATAAGCGACTTAAAGAAAATATTAAAGAGAGTCCAGTTAATGCCTTGGATAAAATTCAAGCATTGAACATGGTCTCTTTTGATTTCATCGAGAGCCAGAAATATGAAGAGATTGGTTTGATTGCGCAGGAAGCCCAGAAGGTAGTCCCTGAAGCAATTGAAATAGATGAAACAACATCTTATCTGTCTATCAACTATTCAAAATTCATACCCTACTTGCTGAAGGCTGTCCAAGAACTAGACCAGAAAATCAAAGAAATGGAGAACATACATGGATAATCACACAATCGACATGCTAGTCGCTGAGTCGCTCGTCAACCGTTTAGCTGATAGCGAATTGAATCGTGCGCATTTAGAGGCACGCTATACGCTGACTTTAGCAGAATTACAGGCCTTTAAGGCGGTGCTGGAATATGACCCAGCGCTTAAAGAACTGTTCGAAGAAACACAAGTCAAAATGAAAGGAACTAACTAATGAATTACGAAGTAGCAATTAAACCATATCTTAAAGGCGCAGAAAACACAACAGTTGTCGCAATCAAGATGGAAAACAACGGACGCTATTCTTACGAGCAAGTAGAACTTCACGGTGACCATACACAAGATAATGAAGCGACTTTGGTTCAAGCAGTGCTAGACCATATCCGTACAGAACTTGACCCAACAAATGCCATCGTGCAAACACAAGCAAAATTGCAAGAAGCAGAACAGAAACTGGCTCAAACTGAAGCGAAACAGACGGCTACAGACCAAGAAGTTAAGCATAACAAAGCCGAAACAGACCGCTATGGGAAAATCATCCATGCGGTCGTTTTAAATGCAGTAGCAGGCAAGACAATCGCTTATGGAACTAACTACAAAGAGTTGGTAGAGTTGATTCCACTTGCTGAAGTTGGTAAACGCTATATGGCACATGACTTGATTACCATTGAAGACCCAGCTCATGTTGAGGTAGATGGAGAAGGTAAACGTATCTTGGTTCAGTTGAATAAGGAATTCACTTACAACGGTGAACCAGTCAGCGACTTTGCCCGAAATGGTCGTCTTGAACTCGACGGAACAGGGGCAGCATGGAAGTACGAGCCTCAAGAAACGACTGTTGCACCAGCAACTACAGTTTCTACGACAGCTACCGTAACTCCAACAGTAACGGAACCTTCTGCTACAACAGTTACACCTAACTAATAATGGAGGTGACTATGGCAGAATTTGAACGTTTAATTGTCCAAATTTTCCTCTCTCTGATTCCTGTCATCGGACTTTATTTCTCAATGAAAGACCGAGCGACCAAACAAGAGAATCGTCTCACGGTTTTAGAGAAAGATATCGAGAATCTGAACGAATTTAAAAGATCTGCAAACAAACGACTAGATAACCATGACGAACAGAACAAGGCTATCTTAGTTCTTGCAGAACAAGTTAAGTCGTTAGGTGAAGATGTCAGAGAGTTGAAAACGTTGATTCAGAGCAAAAGCTAAGAAAGGGGCGCAGAATGGTCTGTAATCTCAATACGACCAATCTCGCACAAGTGGATGGCGGTTCCCTCATCAAGCAGGGTGATGTAGCTTCTACCTTTGGATTTGTCCTTTTAGACGAAGACTATCGAGCCGTCTCCTCTCTGGAAGGGGAGGTGGCGGTCGTCAGTCTGACCATGGACAAGCACCAGTGGAAGAAGAAGGTGACTGTCACAAACTCAAGCGTGAATTTTAATCTGGATGCTATCTTGCCTGTTGGGAAATATCGGTTAGAGATTAGCGCTGGCGGATATATTTTTCCAAGCGATAAGGCTACGCATATCAAGATAGTAGCTTCAGATAAAGAATTGGTCACAGAGGAAGTCCATGCTCTAAAAGAGCTGGATATCGCAGAAGAAGTTAAGAAGCAACTTGCAGGGAAGACTGTAGGTGGTGACGGTACAGTAAGTCAGGAATTTCCGGACTTAGTGAAATTTTATAATTTAGGAAAGGTATGATAAATTATGGATACAAGTAAATTGATCGCGTTTGCGGAAGCCTTGGGGGCGGATAACAAGATAATTATGCAGTTACTCGCTACGAAGGTTGACATAACTGCACTAACGCAAGCCATTGAACAGGCTAAAACCGCAGTGAAAGCTGAGATTTTAGGCGATGGAGTGCCTGAAAATCTTGACACACTGAAAGAGATTGCTACGATGATTTCAGGTATGAGTGGGGATACTGAAGCAGCAGTCGTGAAAAAACTAGCTGACCTTGGTACACGACTTGACTCTTTTGCTAATGTTGACTTAGTGTCGACATACAACGCAGCGAAAGCGTGATAGCATGAACAACTTAGAGGAATTTGCTCAAGCTGTCGGCCGTGATGTAAAGGTGCTGAACCAAAGGCCTGAACCAAGGCTGACCCTGACAGGAAATACCCTCGGCATTGTCGGGGGTAATAATGTCACTCTACCGCTACCAGATAATGTAGGGCAAGAAATCCGTGGTACAGGCTCACCAGAAGGTCGTATCACTGCCGAAATCGGGACGACCTATGTCGACGTCAATGTGACGAATGGCGCCCTGAAATGGATAAAAGAGAGTGGAAATGGTAATACGGGCTGGCGTGTTCTAATCGGCGATACTGGCTGGAGAACGTTAAACAGTGTCTCTAGAGCAGGCAACTCGTTCATTAAAATCAGACGAGTAAAC
>NZ_JVGV01000019.1:0-1203 GCF_001076775.1 Streptococcus pseudopneumoniae | reverse complement strand
AAATGGCGCGAGACGGAATCGAACCGCCGACACATGGAGCTTCAATCCATTGCTCTACCAACTGAGCTACCGAGCCTTATTGCGGGAGCAGGATTTGAACCTACGACCTTCGGGTTATGAGCCCGACGAGCTACCGAGCTGCTCCATCCCGCGCTAATACAAAAGGAGGATGTGGGATTCGAACCCACGCACGCTTTTACACGCCTGACGGTTTTCAAGACCGTTCCCTTCAGCCGGACTTGGGTAATCCTCCATATTATTTAAATGGACCTTGTAGGACTTGAACCTACGACCACTCGGTTATGAGCCGAGAGCTCTAACCAGCTGAGCTAAAGGTCCAACAAGATCATTATAGCGGCGAAGGGGATCGAACCCCCGACCTCCCGGGTATGAACCGGACGCTCTAGCCAGCTGAGCTACACCGCCATATATCGGGAAGACAGGATTCGAACCTGCGACACCTTGGTCCCAAACCAAGTACTCTACCAAGCTGAGCTACTTCCCGAGTTAAAAAGAAAAATGCACCCTAGAGGAGTCGAACCTCTAACCGCCTGATTCGTAGTCAGGTACTCTATCCAGTTGAGCTAAGGGTGCTCATTATATTATGCCGAGGACCGGAATCGAACCGGTACGATCGTTACCAATCGCAGGATTTTAAGTCCTGTGCGTCTGCCAGTTCCGCCACCCCGGCCTCTCTAAGCGAACGACGGGATTCGAACCCGCGACCCCCACCTTGGCAAGGTGGTGTTCTACCACTGAACTACGTTCGCACCGTTTTCTTCTATCTAAAAATGCCGGCTACATGACTTGAACACGCGACCCTCTGATTACAAATCAGATGCTCTACCAACTGAGCTAAGCCGGCTCATTTATTATATCTTAATGCGGGTTAAGGGACTTGAACCCCCACGCCGTTAAGCGCCAGATCCTAAATCTGGTGCGTCTGCCAATTCCGCCAAACCCGCATATATGACCCGTACTGGGCTCGAACCAGTGACCCATTGATTAAAAGTCAATTGCTCTACCAACTGAGCTAACGAGTCTAAAATAACTTACGTTATTCTAACGGTCCCGACGGGAATCGAACCCGCGATCTTCGCCGTGACAGGGCGACGTGATAACCGCTACACTACGGGACCTATGGGAGTTAACGGGATCGAACCGCTGACCCTCTGCTTGTAAGGCAGATGCTCTCCCAGCTGA
>NZ_JVGV01000017.1:0-22699 GCF_001076775.1 Streptococcus pseudopneumoniae | reverse complement strand
GACCCTAAAGTCACTATGAGTTGATTTAACAATCTTTCTAAGACTCCCACCGGCTCCATTATTAATTGGTGAAACGTTGTTAAATCAACGTTTTTTATTTTATTCTTTGGTATTCTTTTGCAAAAAAAGAATACAACATTTTGTTGTATCCTAAATATTAAATCAAGTCCTGAATTTTCTTAAGTTTTTATCATATTTTCTGTTATAATTAAGGTGCCTTAAGAAAAATAATGAAAAAACTAAATGTTTTTCATATAGTTTTCATTGTTTTAATAGTTTAAAGTCAATCTTATTTTTCTCTAATAGAAAATAATGAAAAAGTAGGTTTAGAAAGAGGTAAGTATCTATGTCTTCTCATAAAAAAGTGTCACTCTCTGAGATTAATCAATCTATCGATACTCCAAATAACAATCATTTCTGGCAAAATTTAAATGCCTTTTTAGGTCCGGGTGCTCTTGTCGCAGTTGGTTATATGGATCCAGGAAACTGGATTACCAGTGTAGTCGGTGGTGCTTCCTATAAGTATAGTCTCTTGTTTGTTATCTTGATTTCATCTCTCATTGCCATGCAACTTCAGCAGATGGCAGGAAAGCTTGGTATTGTAACCCAGATGGACCTGGCTCAAGCAACGGCTCATCATTCACCTAAATGGCTTCGTTATAGCTTATGGGTGATTTTGGAGTTGGCCTTGATGGCGACAGACCTGGCAGAAGTTCTAGGTTCAGCGATTGCTCTCAATCTTCTCTTTAAGATTCCGATTATGATAGCAATTCTCTTGACCGTGTTGGATGTTTTTCTCTTATTGCTTCTGATGAAATTTGGCTTTAAGAAGATTGAAGCTATTGTGACAACACTGATTTTAACCATTCTAGCAATTTTTACCTATCTGGTAGCTTTGTCACATCCAAGCTTCCAAGGAATCGTTGAGGGTTATTTACCCAATTCGACCTTATTTGAGAGTCCCTTGCCAGGTCATGAAAGTCAATTAACTTTAGCTCTGGGGATTGTAGGTGCGACGGTTATGCCTCATAACCTCTATTTGCATTCTTCCTTGTCTCAAACTCGGAAAATCAATCACAAGGACAAGGATGATGTTCGAAAAGCGGTGCGCTTTATGACCTGGGATTCAAATCTCCAATTATCCTTGGCCTTTGTGGTTAACTCCCTTCTATTAATTCTCGGGGCGGCTCTCTTTTTCGGCCATGCATCTGAGATTTCTGCCTTCTCTCAAATGTATAATGCCTTGCAGGATTCTACTATTGCAGGAGCTATAGCTAGATCGACCTTATCAACCTTGTTTGCCTTGGCTTTATTAGCCAGTGGTCAAAATTCGACAATTACGGGTACCTTGACTGGACAAATCGTTATGGAAGGTTTCTTGCATATGAGATTACCTCAATGGTTCATTCGTTTGGCAACTCGTCTCTTTGCCTTGTTGCCTGTCATGATTGTAGCGGTTCTGTTTGGTCATCAGGAAAAAACATTGGATCAGTTATTGGTTTATTCACAAGTCTTTCTTTCGATTGCTCTTCCATTTTCAATCTTCCCACTGATTTATCTAACTTCTAAGAAATCACTGATGGGAGAATTTACCAATGCCAAATGGAATACCATCCTTGGCTATATCGTTTCCATTATCTTAACAATTCTCAATGTGAAATTGTTATTTGATATTTTCTAAGAAATTCACCCGAGTTATAAAACAAGCATATAAGAAAAAAGATACCCAAGATTTCTTGGGTATCTTTTTTAAAATAAACGGAAGACATGGGATTCGAACCCACGCACGCTTTAACACGCCTACCGCGTTTCCAACACGGCCTCTTAAGCCTCTTGAGTAATCTTCCATTGTTTACTAACTTAGTCTACCATAAAGCCTTCTTTCTTGCAAATTTATTTAAAGTTAAGGAGTTAGTGACAGAAAATGAAAGAAAATGATAAAAAATGCTTGACTTTGAAAGGAAGTGTGATAGAATGAATAGTGTAAACGATAACAGGAGGTGATTCAGTGTTAAAAACAGAGCGTAAGCAACTGATTTTAGAGGAGTTAAATCAACATCATGTAGTTTCTCTAGAAAAATTAGTTAGTTTGTTAGAAACGTCAGAATCAACGGTTCGAAGAGATTTGGATGAGTTGGAAGCGGAAAACAAGCTTCGACGCGTGCATGGTGGAGCAGAATTGCCCCATTCCTTGCAGGAAGAAGAAACCATTCAAGAAAAATCTGTCAAAAACCTTCAAGAGAAGAAGTTGTTGGCTCAGAAAGCAGCCTCTCTCATCAAGGAACAAGATGTCATCTTTATCGATGCTGGAACAACAACTGCTTTTTTGATTCATGAATTGGTTAATAAGAATGTTACAGTTGTGACCAACTCGATTCACCATGCTGCTCAGTTGGTTGAAAAGCAGATTCCAACTGTCATGGTTGGAGGAAGTGTCAAGATGGCGACAGATGCGAGCATCGGGGGCGTTGCTCTTAACCAGATTAACCAATTGCATTTTGACCGTGCCTTTATCGGGATGAATGGTGTGGACGATGGCTATTATACGACTCCTGATATGGAGGAGGGAGCTGTTAAGCGTGCTATTTTAGAAAATGCCAAACAGACCTATGTCTTGGTGGATTCGTCAAAAATTGGACAAACTTGCTTTGCCAAGGTAGCACCACTCAAACGAGCTATTGTTATCACAAGTCAAGGGCATGAGCTCTTGCAGGCTATTAAGGAGAAAACGGAGGTAATAGAAGTATGATTTATACAGTCACACTCAATCCATCCATTGACTATATCGTTCGTTTGGACCAAGTCCAAGTCGGTAGTGTCAATCGTATGGACAGTGATGATAAGTTTGCTGGTGGGAAAGGAATCAATGTCAGCCGTGTCTTGAAACGTTTGGATATACCAAATACAGCGACGGGATTTATCGGAGGCTTTACTGGTAAATTTATCACAGATACCCTTGCAGAGGAAGAAATCGAGACATGTTTTGTCCAAGTGGCAGAAGATACTCGTATCAATGTTAAAATCAAAGCAGACCAAGAAACAGAAATCAACGGAACCGGTCCAAATGTCGAACCAGCTCAGCTAGAAGAATTGAAAGCTATTTTATCTAGTCTGACAGCAGAAGATACGGTTGTCTTTGCGGGTTCGAGTGCTAAAAACCTAGGAAATGTTATCTACAAGGATTTGATTGCCTTGACACGCAAGACTGGTGCGCAAGTCGTTTGTGACTTTGAAGGACAGACCTTGATTGATAGTTTGGACTATCAGCCACTTTTGGTCAAACCAAATAATCACGAGCTTGGAGCTATCTTTGGAGTGAAACTCGAAAGTTTAGATGAAATCGAGAACTATGCTCGTCAGTTACTGGCCAAAGGAGCTCAAAACGTCATTATCTCCATGGCTGGCGACGGTGCCCTTCTTGTCACATCTGAGGGAGCTTACTTCGCAAAACCTATCAAGGGAACAGTCAAAAATTCAGTTGGTGCTGGTGATTCTATGGTTGCCGGATTCACAGGTGAATTTGTCAAATCAAAAGACGCAGTAGAAGCCTTCAAATGGGGAGTTGCTTGTGGAACGGCAACTACCTTCTCGGATGACTTGGCAACAGCAGAATTTATTAAAGAAACATATGAAAAAGTTGAGGTAGAAAAACGATGAAAATTCAAGACCTATTGAGAAAAGATGTTATGTTGCTGGATTTGCAAGCAACTGAAAAAACAGCTGTCATCGACGAGATGATTAAAAGTTTGACAGACCACGGTTATGTGACAGATTTTGAAACCTTTAAAGAAGGAATTTTGGCGCGTGAAGCTCTCACTTCTACAGGTTTGGGTGATGGTATCGCAATGCCTCACAGCAAAAATGCTGCTGTCAAAGAAGCGACAGTTCTCTTTGCCAAGTCAAACAAGGGTGTTGACTACGAGAGCTTGGATGGACAATCAACTGACCTCTTCTTTATGATTGCAGCTCCAGAAGGTGCCAATGATACTCACTTGGCAGCCTTGGCAGAATTGTCTCAATACTTGATGAAAGACGGTTTTGCTGACAAACTTCGTCAAGTAACATCAGCTGACCAAGTTATCGAACTTTTTGACAAAGCTTCCGAAAAAACTGAAGAGCCTGTTCAAGCACCTACTAATGACTCTGATGAGTTTATCGTTGCTGTTACAGCTTGTACAACAGGTATTGCTCACACTTACATGGCTCAAGAAGCCCTTCAAAAAGTGGCTGCTGAAATGGGTGTTGGAATCAAGGTTGAAACCAACGGTGCTAGCGGTGTTGGAAACCAACTAACTGCTGAGGACATCCGCAAGGCTAAAGCTGTTATCATCGCTGCAGACAAGGCTGTTGAGCTGGATCGTTTTGATGGCAAACCTTTGATCAATCGTCCAGTGGCTGACGGTATCCGTAAAACGGAAGAATTGATTAACTTGGCTCTATCAGGAGATGCTGAAGTTTACTGTGCCGCTAATGGTGTAAAAGCTGCAACAGCCTCTAACGAAAAACAAAGCCTTGGTGGTGCCTTCTACAAACACTTGATGAGTGGTGTATCGCAAATGTTGCCATTTGTTATTGGTGGTGGTATCATGATTGCCCTTGCCTTCTTGATTGACGGTGCTTTGGGTGTTCCAAATGAAAACCTTGGCAATCTTGGTTCTTACCATGAGTTAGCTTCTATGTTCATGAAAATTGGTGGTGCAGCCTTTGGCTTGATGCTCCCAGTCTTTGCAGGTTATGTTGCCTACTCTATCGCTGAAAAACCAGGTTTGGTAGCAGGTTTCGTGGCTGGTGCTATTGCTAAAGAAGGTTTTGCCTTTGGTAAAATTCCTTATGCCGCAGGTGGTGAAGCAACTTCAACTCTTGCAGGTGTCTCATCTGGTTTCCTAGGTGCCCTTGTTGGTGGATTTATCGCAGGTGCTTTAGTTCTTGCTATCAAGAAATACGTTAAAGTTCCTCGTTCACTCGAAGGTGCTAAATCAATTCTTCTCTTGCCACTTCTTGGAACAATCTTGACTGGATTTGTCATGCTAGCTGTGAATATCCCAATGGCAGCAATCAACACTGCTATGAATGATTTCCTCGGCGGTCTTGGAGGAGGTTCAGCTGTCCTTCTTGGTATCGTCCTTGGTGGAATGATGGCTGTTGACATGGGGGGACCAGTCAACAAAGCGGCTTATGTCTTTGGTACAGGTACGCTTGCAGCAACTGTTTCTTCAGGTGGTTCTGTAGCCATGGCAGCAGTTATGGCTGGAGGAATGGTGCCACCACTTGCAATCTTTGTCGCAACTCTTCTTTTCAAAGATAAATTTACTAAAGAAGAACGCAACTCTGGTTTGACAAACATCATCATGGGCTTGTCATTTATCACTGAGGGAGCAATTCCATTTGGTGCAGCAGACCCAGCTCGTGCGATTCCAAGCTTCATCCTTGGTTCAGCAGTAGCAGGCGGACTCGTTGGTCTTGCTGGTATCAAACTCATGGCACCACACGGAGGAATCTTCGTAATCGCCCTTACTTCAAATGCTCTTCTTTACCTTGCTTCAGTCTTGGTAGGAGCAATCGTGAGTGGTGTGGTTTATGGTTACCTGCGCAAACCACAAGCATAAAAAATAGAAAAATGAAAAGATTGGACCGTTTGGTGCAGTCTTTTTCTCTTTCCGAAATGCCTGTGAAATATGGTATAATAGAAGAATGGCAAACAAGAATACAAGTAAAACAAGACGGAGACCGTCTAAAGCAGAACTCGAAAGAAAAGAAGCGATTCAACGAATGTTGATTTCGTTGGGAATCGCGCTTTTATTGATTTTCGCAGCCTTCAAATTAGGGGCTGCAGGTATAACCCTTTACAATTTCATTCGCTTGCTGGTGGGTAGCCTAGCTTATCTGGCAATATTTGGCATCCTGCTCTATCTCTTCTTCTTCAAGTGGATACGAAAACAGGAAGGACTCTTATCAGGTTTTTTCACCATATTTGCTGGCTTACTCTTGATTTTTGAGGCCTACTTAGTTTGGAAATATGGTTTGGACAAGTCGGTTTTAAAAGGGACTATGGCTCAGGTTGTGACTGATCTGACTGGTTTTCGAACGACCAGTTTTGCTGGTGGAGGCTTGATTGGTGTTGGACTCTATGTGCCAACAGCCTTTCTCTTCTCAAATATCGGTACTTACTTTATTGGTTCTATCTTGATTTTAGTGGGTGCCCTCCTAGTCAGTCCTTGGTCTGTTTACGATATTGCTGAATTTTGCAGTAAAGGCTTTGCCAAATGGCGGGAAGGGCATGAGCGTCGAAAAGAGGAACGTTTTGTCAAACAAGAAGAAAAAGCTCGCCAAAAGGCTGAGGAAGAGGCTAGATTAGAAAAAGAAGAGGCTGAAAAAGCCTTACTCGATATGCCTCCTGTTGATATGGAAACAGGTGAAATTCTTACAGAAGATGTTGTGCTTGACGTTCCACCTGTTCCAGAAGAAGAGTGGGTAGAACCAGAGATCATCTTGCCTCAAGCTGAACTTGAATTCACTGAACAGGGAGATGGCTCTGATGTCGAAGATGTTCAGGTCGATTTTTCAGCAAAGGAAGCCCTTGAATACAAACTTCCAAGCTTACAACTCTTTGCCCCAGATAAACCAAAAGACCAGTCGAAAGAGAAGAAAATCGTTCGTGAAAACATCAAAATCCTAGAAGAAACTTTTGCTAGTTTTGGTATTAAGGTAACGGTTGAACGGGCTGAAATTGGGCCGTCAGTGACCAAGTATGAAGTCAAGCCAGCAGTCGGTGTACGGGTTAACCGCATTTCCAATCTAGCAGATGACCTCGCTCTAGCCTTGGCAGCCAAGGATGTCCGGATTGAGGCTCCAATACCTGGTAAATCCTTAGTCGGGATTGAGGTTCCTAACTCTGAGATTGCGACGGTATCCTTCCGCGAACTATGGGAACAATCTCAAACGAAAGCAGAAAATCTCTTAGAAATTCCTCTAGGAAAGGCAGTTAATGGCACCGCAAGAGCTTTTGACCTTTCCAAGATGCCCCACTTGCTAGTTGCAGGTTCAACGGGTTCAGGGAAGTCAGTAGCTGTTAACGGCATTATCGCTAGCATCCTCATGAAGGCGAGACCTGACCAAGTTAAATTTATGATGGTCGATCCCAAGATGGTTGAGTTGTCTGTTTACAATGATATTCCCCACCTCTTGATTCCAGTCGTGACCAATCCACGTAAGGCCAGCAAGGCTTTGCAAAAGGTCGTGGATGAAATGGAAAATCGTTATGAACTCTTTGCCAAGGTGGGAGTTCGGAATATTGCAGGTTTTAATGCCAAGGTAGAAGAGTTTAATGCTCAATCTGAGTACAAGCAGATTCCACTGCCACTCATTGTTGTGATTGTGGATGAGTTGGCTGACCTCATGATGGTGGCTAGCAAGGAAGTGGAAGATGCTATTATCCGACTGGGACAGAAGGCGCGTGCTGCTGGTATCCACATGATTCTTGCAACCCAGCGTCCATCCGTTGATGTCATCTCTGGTCTGATTAAGGCCAATGTTCCGTCACGTGTGGCATTTGCGGTTTCATCAGGGACAGACTCCCGTACTATCTTGGATGAAAATGGAGCAGAAAAACTGCTTGGTCGAGGAGACATGCTCTTTAAACCAATTGATGAAAATCATCCAGTTCGTCTCCAAGGCTCCTTTATCTCGGATGATGATGTTGAACGCATCGTAAACTTTATCAAGGCTCAGGCGGATGCAGATTACGATGAGAGTTTTGATCCAGGTGAGGTTTCTGAAAATGACGGTGAATTTTCAGATGGTGAATCTGGTGGAGATCCGCTTTTTGAAGAAGCCAAGGCTTTGGTGATCGAAACCCAGAAAGCCAGTGCATCCATGATTCAGCGTCGTTTGTCAGTTGGTTTTAACCGTGCGACCCGTCTCATGGAAGAACTGGAGATGGCAGGTGTCATCGGTCCAGCTGAGGGTACCAAACCTCGAAAAGTGTTACAACAATAAAAAAATAGCTTCTTTCCAAGTTTGGAGGGAAGCTATTTTACTGGCTATTGATTACTTTTATTTTCTGAAGTTGGAGTATTATTGGACTGCTTTTCAGTTTCAGTGGCAGGTTTATTTGGAGCAGGAGTAGAAGAGTCCTGAGTTGCTGTTTTCTGCTCTTCTTTTTTCTCTTCTTTGACGCTGGATTTTGGCGTTTCTTCTTGTTGTGTTTTTTCTTGACTAGTATTATTTTCCTTATTGGGACTAGTGTTTTCCTTAGGGGATTCCTTTTGAATTTCTTTGACAATGGTTGTCGTCTGGCTTGTCGTAGGTTCTTTTTTAGTATTTTTGTTATTATCCAAGGCGTTCATAATCGTGATACTAGCAGTAATCAAGCCAAGGATACTACCGATAGTAGCGATGGTTTTTTGAAAGACCGTGAAGCCTGTTTTGATGTGTTCAGTTTTAGGTTTTGATCTTCTACGATAATTAGACATAATATCTCTCCTTTACTATGATTCATTATACCTAAAATCTTTAAAAAAAACTTAAATGAACCTGAACTGCCTTTCTTGTCGCCTGAACTGTTTCGTGATACAATAGAAGGAGTGATTTTAGAAAGCGTGAGAAACCATGATTTACTTTGATAATTCGGCTACAACTAAGCCTTATCCTGAAGCATTAGAGACCTATATGCAGGTTGCTTCAAAAATTATAGGAAATCCTTCCAGTCTCCATCGTCTAGGAGACCAGTCGACCAGAATATTAGAAGCTTCTCGACAGCAGATTGCAGATTTAATTGGCAAGAATAGTGAAGAAATCTTCTTTACCTCTGGTGGAACTGAAGGGGATAACTGGGTTATCAAAGGTGTTGCTTTTGAAAAATCGCAATTTGGTAAACACATTATTGTATCTGACATTGAACATCCAGCAGTCAAGGAGTCGGCTCTCTGGCTTAAGACTCAAGGATTTGAGGTAGATTTTGCACCAGTAGATGAGCTAGGATTTGTGGATGTTGAAGCTCTAGCAGCTTTGATACGACCTGATACGACCCTCGTTTCCATCATGGCTGTTAACAATGAAATCGGATCAATCCAGCCTATTGAAGCTATTTCAGAACTATTAGCTGATAAGCCAACTATTTCTTTCCACGTTGATGCGGTTCAAGCCTTGGCTAAGATTCCAACAGAAAAGTATTTGACAGACCGAGTGGATTTTGCAACCTTCTCGAGTCACAAGTTTCACGGTGTTCGTGGTGTTGGCTTTGTCTACATCAAATCTGGTAAGAAGATTACGCCCCTATTAACTGGTGGTGGCCAAGAGCGTGATTATCGTTCAACTACTGAGAATCTAGCAGGTATTGCAGCAACAGCCAAGGCCTTACGTTTGTCTATGGAGAGACTAGACTTGTTTACGACTAAGACAGCCCAAATGAAGGAAGTCATTCGTCAAGCCCTTCTTGATTATCCTGATATTTTTGTCTTCTCAGGAGAGGAGGATTTTGCCCCTCATATTCTGACCTTCGGAATTAAGGGAGTTCGTGGGGAAGTCATCGTTCATGCATTTGAAGACTATGATATTTTCATTTCTACAACATCAGCTTGCTCGTCCAAGGCTGGAAAACCTGCTGGGACCCTGATTGCCATGGGCGTTGAAAAAGATAAGGCACAGTCAGCAGTACGCCTCAGTCTAGACCTAGAAAATGACATGAGTCAAGTTGAGCAATTTTTGACCAAACTAAAATTAATTTACAATCAAACTAGAAAAGTAAGATAGGAGTATTCATGCAGTATTCAGAAATTATGATTCGCTACGGAGAATTGTCAACTAAGGGTAAAAACCGTATGCGTTTCATCAATAAACTACGAAATAATATCTCAGATGTTTTATCCATCTATCCTCAAGTCAAGGTAACTGCTGATCGCGACCGTGCCCATGTTTATCTCAATGGTGCCGACTATGCAGCAGTAGCTGAATCTCTCAAACAGGTTTTCGGGATTCAAAACTTTTCGCCAGTGTATAAGGTTGAAAAATCTGTCGAGGTTCTTAAGTCTGCTGTTCAAGATATTATGAAAGACATCTACAAGGAAGGCATGACCTTTAAAATCTCTAGTAAACGTAGTGACCACAACTTTGAACTTGATAGTCGTGAACTGAACCAAACGCTTGGTGGAGCAGTTTTTGAAGCTATTCCAAACGTACAAGCCCAAATGAAAAATCCGGATATCAATCTGCAAGTGGAGATTCGTGAGGAAGCGGCCTATCTTTCTTATGAAACCATTCGTGGAGCGGGAGGTTTGCCAGTTGGAACTTCGGGCAAAGGAATGCTGATGTTATCAGGAGGGATTGACTCGCCTGTAGCAGGTTATCTTGCCCTCAAACGTGGTGTAGATATCGAGGCTGTTCACTTTGCTAGTCCACCATATACAAGTCCGGGTGCCCTCAAGAAAGCTCAGGATTTGACCCGCAAATTGACTAAGTTCGGTGGTAATATCCAGTTTATCGAAGTACCTTTCACTGAAATCCAAGAAGAAATTAAAGCCAAAGCTCCAGAAGCCTATCTCATGACTTTAACACGTCGCTTTATGATGCGAATTACCGACCGTATCCGTGAAGTGAGAAATGGTTTGGTCATTATCAATGGTGAAAGTCTTGGTCAGGTGGCTAGCCAAACCCTTGAAAGTATGCAGGCCATCAATGCGGTGACCAACACGCCAATTATTCGTCCAGTTGTAACTATGGATAAGTTGGAAATCATTGATATTGCGCAAGAAATTGACACCTTTGAAATTTCTATCCAACCCTTTGAAGATTGTTGTACTATTTTTGCGCCTGATCGTCCGAAAACAAATCCTAAAATTAAGAATGCAGAACAGTATGAAACACGTATGGACGTTGAAGGATTAGTTGAACGAGCAGTAGCAGGAATTATGATCACAGAAATCACACCTCAAGCCGAAAAAGATGCTGTGGACGAGTTGATTGAAGATCTCCTCTAATTAAAAAATCCAGAAGAATTTAGAATATTAAATAAAAAAAGTTAGTTATTTATCCTTAAAATGGACAATTACTGACTTTTTTTCTATTTTTGTGCTATAATAAGATAAAATTTTGAATATAGAGAGTTTTCTGACAATGAATCAATCCTATTTTTATCTGAAAATGCGAGAGCATAAATTAGTGGTTCCCTATACAGGTAAGGAGCGACGGGTACGTGTTCTTCTCCCCAAAAACTATGAGAAAGACACAGATAGAAGTTATCCAGTTGTCTATTTCCACGATGGACAAAATGTCTTTTATAGTAAAGAATCTTACGTTGGACATTCCTGGAAGATTATTCCTGCCATCAAGCGAAATCCTGATATCAGTCGCATGATTATCGTAGCTGTTGACAATGATGGTTTTGGACGGATGAATGAGTACGCGGCATGGAAATTCCAAGAGTCTAATATTCCTGGTCAACAATTTGGTGGTAAAGGCGTCGAATATGCAGAGTTTGTCATGGAAGTGGTCAAACCCTTTATCGATGAAAACTATCGGACAAAGTCTGACCGCAAGCACACTGCCATGATTGGATCTTCTCTGGGTGGCAATATTACCCAGTTTATTGGCTTGGAGTATCAGGATCAGATTGGATGCTTGGGAGTTTTCTCATCAGCTAACTGGCTTCACCAAGAGGCCTTTGATCGCTATATCGAGCGAAAAAAACTCTTGCCAGACCAACGAATTTTTATCTACGTTGGTACAGAAGAAGCTGATGATACAGACAAGACCCTCATGGCTGGCAATATTAAGCAGGCCTATATCGACTCTTCTCTTCGTTATTATCGTGATTTGATAGCAGGAGGAGTGCAGTTGGAAAATCTCTCTCTAAAGGTTCAAGCTGGAGCCATTCACCATGAAATTCCATGGTCAGAAAATCTTCCAGCTTGCCTACGCTTTTTTGCAGAAAATTGGTAATTAGTATAAAGGAGACAGGATATGCATATTGAACATCTTAGCCACTGGAGTGGAAACCTAAACCGTGAAATGTACGTCAACCGATACGGACATGCTGGCATCCCAGTTGTTGTCTTTGCTTCCTCAGGTGGTAGCCACAATGAATACTATGATTTTGGAATGATTGATGCTTGTGCATCCTTTATCGAGGAAGGCCGTGTTCAGTTCTTTACGCTTTCAAGTGTGGATAGTGAGAGCTGGCTAGCAACTTGGAAAAATGGTCATGACCAAGCTGAAATGCATCGTGCTTATGAACGATATGTCATTGAAGAAGCTATTCCTTTTATCAAGCACAAGACAGGATGGTTTGACGGTATGATGACGACAGGTTGCTCGATGGGAGCTTATCACGCTCTCAACTTCTTCCTGCAACATCCGGATGTCTTTACCAAGGTTATTGCCCTTAGCGGAGTCTATGACGCACGCTTCTTTGTAGGTGACTACTACAATGATGATGCTATCTATCAAAATTCACCAGTAGACTATATCTGGAACCAAAATGATGGTTGGTTTATCGATCGTTACCGTCAGGCTGAGATTGTGATTTGTACTGGCTTAGGTGCTTGGGAGCAGGATGGACTACCTTCTTACTACAAGTTAAAAGAAGCCTTTGACCAAAAACAAATTCCTGCTTGGTTTGCAGAATGGGGACATGATGTTGCCCATGATTGGGAATGGTGGCGCAAACAAATGCCTTATTTCCTTGGAAATCTCTATTTATAAAAGGAGTTATCTATGAATTACCTTGTTATTTCTCCCTACTATCCACAAAACTTTCAACAGTTTACCATAGAACTAGCCAATAAAGGCATCACAGTCTTGGGAATTGGTCAAGAACCATACGAGCAATTGGATGAACCTTTACGCAATAGCCTGACCGAGTATTTCCGCGTAGATAATCTTGAGAACATAGACGAAGTCAAACGTGCTGTAGCCTTTCTTTTCTATAAACATGGCCCAATTGACCGCATTGAGTCTCATAATGAATACTGGCTTGAGTTGGATGCAACACTCAGAGAACAATTCAATGTCTTTGGTGCCAAACCAGAGGATCTCAAAAAGACGAAATTTAAGTCTGAAATGAAGAAACTCTTCAAAAAAGCAGGTGTCCCTGTGGTACCTGGAGCTGTTATCCAGACGGAAGCAGATGTGGATCAAGCTGCGAATGAAATCGGTCTTCCTATGATTGCAAAACCTGACAATGGAGTGGGAGCAGCCGCGACCTTTAAGCTTGAAACAGAAGACGATATCAATCACTTCAAGCAAGAATGGGACCATTCGACCGTTTATTTCTTTGAAAAATTTGTCACTTCTAGCGAAATTTGTACCTTTGATGGTCTAGTGGATAAGGATGGAAAGATTGTTTTTTCAACGACCTTCGACTACGCCTATACACCGCTTGATCTCATGATTTACAAGATGGACAATTCCTACTACGTTCTCAAGGATATGGATCCTAAATTACGTAAATATGGTGAGGCAATTGTCAAAGAATTTGGTATGAAAGAACGGTTCTTCCATATTGAGTTCTTCCGTGAAGGGGGCGACTATATTGCCATTGAGTACAATAACCGTCCTGCAGGTGGTTTTACCATTGATGTTTATAACTTTGCTCATTCCTTGGATCTCTACCGAGGCTATGCGGCGATTGTAGCAGGAGAAGAGTTCCCAGTGTCAGAATTTGAACCTCAATATTGTTTAGCTACATCCCGTCGTGCAAATGCTCACTATGTCTATTCTGAGGAGGACTTGCTTGCCAAATATACTCAGCAGTTTAAGGTTAAAAAAATCATGCCAGCGGCCTTTGCGGAACTTCAAGGGGATTACCTTTATATGCTGACAACCCCGAGTCGACAAGAAATGGAGCAGATGATTGCTGATTTCGGACAACGTCAAGAATAAGAACTCTCGGATTAAGGAAATGCACCTCCTTAATCCTTTTGTTTTTTATAAGAAATAAAACCGCTTTCTCATACATTCTTTTAGAAAACCTGTTGCTAAAAGATATAAAAATTGATAGAATAAGGATTGTCTAAAAAATTTTAAGGAGAATCTATCAAATGGATTTCACATGGGCAATTAAATATGCCACTGAATTTTTGGGAACTGCTATTTTGATCATTCTTGGAAATGGTGCAGTTGCCAACGTTGAACTTAAAGGTACGAAAGGTCACCAAAGTGGCTGGATCGTTATCGCTGTTGGTTATGGTATGGGGGTTATGATCCCAGCATTAATGTTTGGTAACGTATCTGGAAACCACATCAACCCAGCCTTCACTCTTGGACTTGCGATCAGCGGTCTCTTCCCTTGGGCACAAGTTGCGCCTTATATCATCGCACAAGTTTTGGGTGCTATCTTTGGTCAAGCCTTGGTTGTGGCAACACACCGCCCATACTACTTGAAAACTGAAAATCCAAACAACATTTTGGGTACTTTCTCAACCATTTCAAGTTTGGATAATGGTACAAAAGAATCACATTTTGCAGCAACTGTTAATGGTTTTGTAAATGAGTTTGTTGGTTCATTTGTTCTTTTCTTTGCAGCTCTTGGAATGACTAAAAACTTCTTTGGTGCTGAACTAGTATCAAAAGCACAAGCGGCTATTAATGCTCAAGTTGCACAAGCAACTACTCAAGGTCAAACCATTCCTCAAGAACAAGTAACAGCAGCACTTGACCAAGCTAAAGAACAAGTAGCACCATTTATGACATCTGGTCTTGGAATTGCTCACTTGGCACTAGGTTTCCTAGTTATGGCCTTGGTAACATCACTTGGTGGACCTACAGGACCTGCCTTGAACCCAGCCCGTGACTTGGGACCACGTCTCCTTCATGCTTTCCTTCCAAAATCAGTTCTTGGTGAGCACAAAGGCGATTCAAAATGGTGGTATTCTTGGGTACCAGTAGTAGCACCGATCGCAGCAGCAATTGCGGCAGTAGCTATCTTCAAATTCCTTTACCTATAAGAAATTGAAACCGAGGAAATCCTCGGTTTTTTAGATGAAATTTTACGAAAAAAAAGTAAATCTGAGCATAATTTCTTGTAAAAAATTCTAAAATCCTTTAAAATAAAAGAGTTGGAGGAGTTTATGAATGTAAATCAGATTGTACGGATTATTCCTACTTTAAAAGTTAATAATAGAAAATTAAATGAAACATTTTATATAGGAACCCTTGGCATGAAGGCCTTATTAGAAGAGTCAGCCTTTCTGTCACTAGGTGATCAAACAGGTTTAGAAAAGCTGGTTTTAGAAGAAGCTCCAAGTATGCGCACTCGTAAGGTAGAGGGAAGAAAAAAACTAGCTAGATTGATTGTCAAGGTAGAAAATCCCTTAGAAATCGAGGCCTTATTAGCTAAAACAGATTCGATTCATCAATTATATAAAGGTAAAAATGGCTACGCTTTTGAGATTTTTTCACCCGAAGATGATTTGATTTTGATTCATGCGGAAGATGACAGAGCAAGTCTAGTAGAAGTAGGAGAAAAGCCAGAATTTCAAACAGATCTGGAGTCAATTTCTTTAAGTAAATTTGAAATTTCTATGGAATTACACCTCCCAACGGATGTAGATAGTTTCTTGGAACTATCTGAAATTGGGGCGTCACTTGATTTTATCCCAGCACAGGGGCAGGATTTGACTGTGGACAATACGGTTACTTGGGACTTATCTATGCTCAAGTTCTTGGTCAATGAATTAGACATAGCAAGTCTTCGTAAGAAGTTTGAGTCTACTGAATATTTTATTCCTAAGTCTGAAAAATTCTTCCTTGGAAAAGATAGAAATAATGTTGAATTGTGGTTTGAAAAAGTATGAAGTGGACCAAGATTATTAAAAAAATAGAAGAACAAATCGAGGCAGGGATTTATCCCGGAGCCTCTTTTGCGTATTTTAAGGACCATCAATGGACGGAGTTCTATTTAGGCCAGAGTGACCCAGAGCATGGCTTACAGACTGAGGTAGGACTAGTTTATGACCTAGCTAGTGTCAGCAAGGTTGTTGGGGTTGGTACCGTTTTTACTTTTTTGTGGGAAAAAGGCAAATTAGATATTGACAGACCGGTAACAGATTTTTTAGCTGAGAGTGATTATCCAGACATCACTATTCGCCAGCTCTTAACTCACGCTACAGACCTTGATCCGTTTATTCCCAATCGTGATCTTTTAACAGATTCAGAATTAAAGGAAGCGATGTTTCATCTCAATAGACGAAATCAGCCAGCCTTTCTTTATTCGGATGTCCATTTTTTGCTGTTGGGTTTTATTTTGGAAAGAATCTTTAATCAAGACTTGGATGTGATTTTACAAGAACAAGTTTGGAATCCTTGGAGAATGACGGAAACCCAATTTGGACCTGTTGAGCTTGCTGTTCCAACGGTTAGAGGTGTAGAGGTAGGCATGGTACATGATCCCAAGGCTCGCCTCCTAGGCAGACATGCTGGTAGTGCTGGTTTATTTTCGACTGTAAAGGATTTACAAATCTTTTTAGAACACTATTTAGCAGATGATTTCGCAAGAGATTTGAGTCAAAATTTTTCTCCTTTGGATGACAAGGAACGTTCTTTGGCATGGAATTTGGAAGAAGATTGGCTAGACCATACGGGCTATACAGGTACCTTTATCATGTGGAATCGTCAGAAGCAAGAAGCGGCTATTTTTCTATCGAATCGTACCTATGAAAAGGATGAGAGGGCTCAATGGATTGTAGATCGTAATCAAGTGATGGACTTGATTCGTAAAGAAGAGTAAGGAGAGACATGTCAAACAGTTTAAAGGGGACTTTATTAACAGTTGTGGCTGGGATTGCTTGGGGCTTGTCAGGAACGAGTGGCCAATACCTGATGGCGCACGGAATTTCGGCCCTGGTTTTGACCAACTTGCGTCTTTTAATCGCTGGTGGAATTCTCATGCTCTTGGCTTATGCTACTGCAAAAGATAGAATGCTGGCCTTTTTAAATGATAGAAAGAGTTTGCTGTCTCTTCTCATTTTTGCTCTAATTGGTCTCTTCCTCAATCAATTTGCCTATCTAACTGCTATTCAGGAGACCAATGCAGGAACCGCGACGGTGCTTCAGTATGTTTGTCCTGTTGGGATTTTAATTTATAGCTGTATCAAGGATAAGGTGGCGCCGACACTGGGAGAGATTGTTTCTATCATATTAGCCATCGGAGGAACCTTCCTGATCGCAACACATGGGCAGTTGGACCAGTTATCTATGACACCTGCAGGTCTGTTCTGGGGCCTCTTTTCTGCTCTGACTTACGCCCTGTATATCATTTTGCCCATAGCCTTGATTAAGAAGTGGGGTAGCAGTTTGGTCATTGGTGTGGGAATGGTCATAGCTGGTTTGGTCGCCCTTCCTTTTACAGGGGTTCTACAGGCCAATATACCGACTAGTCTTGATTTTCTCCTTGCTTTTGCGGGCATTATCCTTATCGGGACTGTCTTTGCCTATACAGCGTTCTTAAAAGGAGCCAGTCTGATTGGACCAGTTAAGTCAAGTTTGTTGGCTTCAATTGAGCCAATCTCGGCGGTTTTCTTTGCCTTCCTAATTATGAATGAACAATTTTATCCTATTGATTTTCTTGGCATGGCAATGATATTGTTTGCTGTAACTCTGATTTCTTTGAAAGATTTACTCTTAGAGAAATAAAAAAGACTCTTTGTCCGTGACAGAGAGTTTTTGCATAGTAATCTAATTATTTTCAAGATAAAATTCAAAGCGTTCGCCTACATACTGACTTTTTACGTATTCAAAAGCAGTACCATCTTCTAGGTAGGAAACCTGAGTCAAACCAAGAATAGCATGTCCTTTTTCAACTTCCAAATAGTGGGCAATCTTTTCTTTAGCAAGGCGAGCATAAATAGTCTGTTGAGATTTACCAATACGGTAGCCATGTTTTTGCAAGGTTTGGAAGAAATGACTGGTTATTTCTTCTTTTTTAAAATCCTTAATGAATTTTTCAGGAATAGAAGCAACTTCATAAACCAGAGGAACTTGGTCGGCATAGCGAACCCGTTCCATTCGGATAATATTTTCGGTAGGAGAAATTCCTAGCTTGGCAACTTCCTGCTCATTGGGAATGGTTTTTCTGTAGGAAATGAGTTGGCTAGAGGGAACTTTACCTTGGGACTTAACAATTTCAGTAAAACTGGTTGTGCCTCTCATCTTTTCTTGTACACGTGTACTGGATACAAAGGTGCCGCTTCCTACACGGCGCTCTAAAACTCCTTCTTCGACCAAGAGGGAAATAGCTTGGCGGAGGGTCATGCGACTGACCGCAAACTGCTCTGCTAAATCTCTTTCACTTGGAAGTCTCTCACCGATGGCCCAACGATGTTCGTCAATATCCTTTTTAATCTGGTCATGGATTTTCATATAAGCGGGTAGCATATTTTTCACTTCATTTCTATCTTTTCTCTATTGTACCCCAATAAACTAGAAAAAGTCAAACTTCGCCTTGTTTAGTTGGTAATTCGCCCTTATTTGTGATAGAATATTGAAAAAAGATATTTCTTTTGAGAAAGGAAAAAGATGAGCAACATTTCAACTGATTTGCAAGATGTAGAAAAAATCATCGTATTGGACTATGGTAGCCAATACAACCAGCTGATTTCACGCCGTATCCGTGAGATTGGTGTTTTTTCAGAACTAAAAAGCCATAAAATTTCAGCTGCTGAAGTTCGTGAAATCAATCCTGTAGGAATTATTCTATCAGGTGGTCCTAACTCTGTATATGAAGATGGTTCATTTGATATTGACCCAGAAATCTTCGAACTTGGAATTCCTATTTTGGGAATTTGTTACGGTATGCAGTTATTGACCCATAAACTTGGAGGAAAAGTTGTTCCTGCAGGTGATGCTGGAAATCGTGAATACGGTCAATCAACTCTTACTCACACTCCATCAGCTCTTTTTGAATCAACACCAGACGAGCAGACTGTTTTGATGAGCCATGGTGATGCGGTCACTGAGATTCCTGCTGACTTTGTTCGTACTGGAACATCAGCTGACTGCCCTTATGCAGCCATTGAAAACCCAGATAAACACATTTACGGTATCCAATTCCACCCAGAAGTTCGTCATTCTGTATACGGAAATGATATCCTTCGTAACTTTGCCCTTAACATCTGTAAGGCTAAAGGCGACTGGTCAATGGATAACTTCATTGATATGCAGATCCAAAAAATTCGTGAAACCGTCGGTGATAAACGTGTCCTTCTTGGTCTATCAGGTGGTGTTGACTCTTCAGTTGTTGGAGTTCTTCTCCAAAAGGCTATTGGCGATCAATTGATTTGTATCTTCGTAGACCACGGTCTTCTTCGTAAAGGAGAAGCGGACCAAGTTATGGACATGCTTGGTGGTAAGTTTGGTTTGAATATCGTCAAAGCAGACGCTGCTAAACGTTTCCTTGATAAACTTGCTGGCGTTTCTGACCCTGAACAAAAACGTAAAATCATCGGTAACGAGTTTGTGTATGTATTCGATGACGAAGCAAGCAAGCTCAAAGATGTGAAATTCCTTGCTCAAGGTACGCTTTACACAGACGTGATCGAGTCTGGTACAGATACAGCTCAAACTATTAAGTCACACCACAACGTGGGTGGTCTTCCAGAAGACATGCAATTTGAATTGATCGAACCACTCAACACTCTCTATAAAGATGAAGTTCGTGCCCTTGGTACAGAGCTTGGTATGCCAGACCATATCGTATGGCGCCAACCATTCCCAGGACCAGGACTTGCTATCCGTGTCATGGGTGAAATCACTGAAGAGAAACTTGAAACCGTTCGTGAATCAGATGCTATCCTTCGTGAAGAAATCTCTAAAGCTGGTCTTGACCGCGATATCTGGCAATACTTCACTGTCAACACAGGCGTTCGTTCAGTCGGTGTTATGGGTGATGGTCGTACTTATGATTACACAATCGCCATTCGTGCAATCACTTCTATCGATGGTATGACAGCTGACTTTGCAAAGATTCCTTGGGATGTCCTTCAAAAGATTTCTGTACGTATCGTAAACGAAGTGGATCATGTTAACCGCATCGTCTATGATATTACAAGTAAACCACCTGCAACAGTTGAGTGGGAGTAAAGCTATAAATACTTTACTCTTATAGTAAATGAAAAATAAGGATTTCGAGAGAACAAAATCGTTCTCTCTTTTTTTAGCTGAATATTTTAAGTAAAAGGTTAAGCTATTCTTTCATAAAACAAGACAGAATGGTTGCCTCCAAAGTCTCATCATAAGAGAACAGTTATATTCTCTGGATCTACTTTTGAGATGGTAAAAATAGATATACTGATATCCATTCCTTTTATCATATCCTTGATTTCTTAAGTTTTAAAGACAGTTTAATCAGGATTCCTTTTATATATCGATTAAGAAATAAATAATCTGTCTTGAATCCTACCATAGATGTATAAAGAGTCATCTTGTTTTTTTGTTTCGTATCAGTATCAATCCGTTCTGATATTGTTTTTTGAATTTTAGAAAATTCTAGTACAGTAGTTAGGAAGTTTTTATAAATTTATTGTATTTAATTCTTGACTTGATACCTTTACTTTTTTAGTTAATTATGTAATAATATTAACAATACAAATAAATGAAAGTTGGTGTTTCTATTGCATAAAGCAGTAAAACAAGAAAAAGGTCATGGCTATCTCCGTAAAACTAAGTTAGGTTTGTTAAGTGGCATTATCCTAACGACTGCTTTAGGGAGTTTATTTTTAAATGGGATTGTAAGCGCTGATGAACAGCCAAATTCAAGTACACCTCCTAATGCAGCACAGACTCCACCTAGCGAAACTGTGGTTCAAAGTGAGTATGAAACGAGTACAACACATACGGTAAAAGAAACCGAGTTAAAAGCTAAAGTTGAAGAAGTAAAAGCTTTAGGGGTTAAGGTTACAGAAACACCCACTGAAAATGTAGGTGTTGCAAATAGTTCTTCTGAGGTTACACATTTACGCGCAACTGCTGAAGAAAAAGTAGATGCTCAAATTCGTGATTTAGAGTCTGCAAAAGCTGAACAAGAACAAGTGAAAGCGGATAGAGTTAAGATTGATGAGTTTAAAAATACTTTTATTAATGCTAATTATATCAAAGTAAAAGCTAGATTAGTTTCTCAGGTAAATAGTCGAGATATTAATGAAGATGTCTCGAAAGAAGCTTCAGTTAGTCCAATTACATCAAGTAATGGGGAACTTCATTACTTGAAAGCGAATGAATTGGATTTAACTGATTCTCAAGGTTTGTATAATGCAGTATCGAAACCAACTACTGAGGAAGTTACAGAAACATTTATTAAGGTACCTGATCGAATTGGAATTACAGATAAATATGCAACAAATCGTGTGAATATCGGGTATCCTGCTCGTATTGTGGAACTAACTCCAAACACTGTGTATAGTTACACCATCACACCTCGTTCAGATAGTGTTTTATCTAGTATTTACGGTATCGGTAGTATTGAGACAACTGCTAAATTTGAGTATACGCTACCTGAAGAAACCAAACTTTACGCTACATTTAGCAGTAAACCTGTTGAGACTCATGTAATTATTAAAAACTTAACTCGACGTGCTGAAAATCATACTGATTTCATTGGTTACACTCGAACTTATACTTATAAGGATAAGCAAGGAAATATTATTCCAATTAAAGATTTATATGCGAAATTCTTAGATGTCCAAGGTTTTAAGGGGAAAGGGGTTATAACGTCTTCTGATATTCCAAAATCTAAATTATCCGAGTTTGAATTACGTTCAGTTGGTGCTGATTACACTTATAGACAAGAAACATCTTTACTTGGAGAAAATACAATTTCTCAAAAAGAGTACATTGCTAGTAAAGTAGTTCCTAATAAACGTAATCAGTTTACACCTCGCATTGTTTATGCATCAAATCTCCAAAGAGTTGAATTGACAGATACAGAAAAAGCAATCAACGGTGTGTCTCGCACTTTCCATACTGTTACTTATACAGAAGTTCAAAACAAAGGTTTAGTGACTCAGAAGTTTGTAAACGAACAAGGTGTTGAAATTGCACCTAGTGTTAAATCTGAACTTAAAGAAGTAGGTTCTGAGGTATCTTTAACTCATCCGACCGATTTAGACTTTGAGAACAAGCGTTATACCTTTAAAGAACAAGACAAACAAGATATTACAGAGATTGTGAAAGGTGAAACTGTCATTACCTATGTGTATAAACAGAAGTATGAGAACAACTTACCACCTGTAGAAACAGAAACAAAAATTCCAATTACGACAACTTATGTAGAAGACAAAACAATCGACTATGGTAAGGAAATTGTTGAATCGAACGGTAGCGAAGGTAAAATTGTAACTACAACACCTAAAATTGTGAATGAACTTGATGGTACTGTAACTGACGGTAAGCCGACTGAAAAAGAAACTCCTATGGTACCAAAAGTGGTTAAAGTAGGTACGAAACCAACAGTTGTAGAAACAACTACTCCATATACAACACGTTATGTAGAAGATAATACAAAAGATAAAGACTATCGAGAAGTAACAAGAACTGGTAAAGCTGGTAAAACAACTACTACAACAACTTATACCTTAAATCCTAATACAGGTGCAGTAACATCGAACGAACCAACCACGATTACTGAAGAAGCAGTAGAAGAAGTTATTATAGTAGGTACGAAACCAACAGTTGTAGAAACAACTACTCCATATACAACACGTTATGTAGAAGA